>CAZEIY010000578.1:0-1305 GCA_964512375.1 uncultured Rickettsiales bacterium
GGCGGCGGATTGCTTGATCACCCCCGCCTTGACGAGACGCTCTGTGGTTTGCTTACCCTGTCCCTGCATTGCTTCTATGTAGTCGTTGATGAAGTCCGCTACGGTCTGTGCATCGCTGGGGTCATCGGGCTCCGAGCCCTGGATGGGCGTGCGATACAGCCAGCGCCTCAGAGCCGAGCGTAGGTGCAACTCGTCTCGGGCCTTCTCGATGCGTCCGATGGCCATCTGCCCACCGTGACTGTCGCCGGCCAGACGACGGATGGCAGCCAGTGGGTCTCCCAGTTCCGTGATCTCACGCTGGCTGTCTTCTAGTCCGAGTAGCACCTCGATTTCCCGCATCTGGAAAGACTGGAAACCCGAGGCGGGAATCAGCTTGTCGCGGAACTCCAGGAAGTCTTGCGGGGTGAGGGTCTCGACCACCTTGAACTGCTGAGTGCACAACTCGAGAATTGCGTGGATGCGCCGCAGGTGATGCACGACATGGGGGATGTGTTCCTCTTCGACGTGCGGGGCCGCCAGGTGGTCGCGGGCAAGCCGCACCTCGCTGAGCAGCAGCTTGAACCAAAGCTCCATCGTCTGGTGCACCAGGATGAAGTGAAGTTCGTCGGAGCGGAGGTCTGCCTCGCTGGCCTCGAAGCCGTCTTGCAGCGTGAGCAGTTCAGGTAGCTGCAGGTAATCCCAGTAAGTGCGGGGCATGGCGTGGCTCAGTGACGAACGTGACTGTCGAACTTTGTGTACAGGAAGTCGAGGGGCTGTGAGTTGATGCCCCTTCGAGGCGGCGCGATCCAGTTGGCGAACTTACCTGCTTCATAGACCGGCTGCATGCAGGACTGAACGTAGTCGTAGTCGGCCTGGGTGGGCAGGAAGGTGTCACGCTTTGCGTCATAGTCCTGCTGGCCGAGTAGTTCGCCCTCGGGTTCGAAGGGCAATCCGCTATACAGGCCCTGCAGCCGGTTGAAACGATCGCTGGGCAGCCTCAACTCAAAGGCGATGCCGTGGTCGTCCAGGGTCTTGTTCCACTTATCTAGAGCGCGCACACAGTCCTCGACGTAGGCATCTCGCAGCACCAGGTTCATGGCGCGGCGCAGCGGCACCTCTTCGTCAATCAGCCGTCCAGCCTCGGGACGCTTGATGATGTAGTGACCTTCGAGGGCGACGTGGTCATTGTAGCGGTTGCTGCTTTCCTTGTAGCGGCCCTTGAGTCCGCGCGCGAAGTAGCTGGCGGCATTGGAGCTGTTCTCGGCGCCGAACAGGTCCAGGGATGCTGAGTACCACTCGTTGATGTACTTCTGGAGTATGTCCAGC
>CAZEIY010000578.1:1315-2844 GCA_964512375.1 uncultured Rickettsiales bacterium
ACATCCTCACCCGGGCTCTCCTTCATCAACTCACAGGTGCGTTGTACGATCCGGCGCAGCCCGGTCTCACCGACGAACAAGTGGTGTGCTTCTTCGGTGAGCATGAACTGGGTCGTACGGGCCAGCGCATCGAAGCCGCTCTCGGCCAGCGCGGCCAGCTGGTACTTGCCGTCGCGGTCGGTGAACATCGTGAAGCAAAAGAACGCCAGCCAGTCATCGATGGGCTTGTTGAAGGCGCCCAGAATGCGGGGTGAGTCGGCGTTGCCGGAGCGGCGAATGAGCATGTCCTCCGCCTCTTCGCGGCCGTCCCGTCCGAAGAAGCTGTGCAGCAGATAGACCATGGCCCACAGGTGGCGGCCCTCTTCGACGTTTACCTGAAACAGGTTGCGCAGGTCATAGAGGCTCGGTGCGGTCTTGCCGAGCAGGCGCTGCTGCTCGACTGATGCCGGCTCTGTGTCGCCCTGGGTGACGATGATCCGGCGCAGTTCCTTGCGGACATCTCCGGGCACCTTGTCCCAGACGGGTTTGCCCAACTCGTCGCCGAAGGGAATGGTGCGCTCCTGTTCGGGAGGAGTCAGGAAGATCCCCCAGCGATAATCCGGCATCTTCACGTAGTCAAAGTGGGCCCAGCCGCCGCGCTCCACCGAGATGGCCGTACGCAGGTAGATCTGATCCTGCTGAAAGCCTTCAGGGCCCATGTCCATCCACCAGTCGATGAAGTTGGGCTGCCACGACTCCAGTGCCTTTTGCAGCTTGCGGTCACCCGACAGGTTGACGTTGTTGGGGATCTTGTCGTCGAGAGCTACGTTGCCCATCAGGTCCTCCGGTAGTCGAATACGGCGCTCTCAGGCTGTCCGTACAAAGTCAAAGCACCCTTCTTGCCGACGGCATTGGGACGCTGGAAGATCCAGTTCTGCCAGGCCGAGAGTCGGCCGAAGATCTTGGTCTCCAGGGTCTCGGGGCCGGCAAAGCGGAGGTTCGCTTCCATCCCCGTGAGTGCGTCGGGCGAAAAGCTCACGCGCTCTTCGACCGCGAGGCGGATCTCGTCTTCCCAGTCGAGGTCGTCAAATGCGGCGGTGACCAGGCCAAGGTCCTCAGCCTGTTCGGAGTCGAGTGTCTCGCGGTGGTCGTTCAGCGAAGCAGCGTGGTCCGGATCCGCGAGGAAACGAGTCTGCAGGCGATTGAGCCCGTTGCCCATCTCCAGCCGGCCAAAGTTGAGTTCGCTGAGATGCAAGGCGACGCCGTCTTCGTCGAGCATGTAGCTGCGGTCGGCAGACAGCGTCAACTCGAACAGGCTGCCCGAGAAGCAGGAGCCCTCGTCGATGAGCGCAAACATGCTCTTGGCGCTGACGTCGAGCCGCTTCAGGACTCTCTTCATGTGGAGTAACACCTCGCGTACGAACCAGTGCTCGGCGTGTTCGACCAGCTGTGTGTCGAGCTCCAGCAGGACCTCGGAGTTGCCGCGCGTGTGCAGCAGAAGCAGACCGATCTCGGGGTAATGGAAGCGCAGCCGCAGCAGCAGGTCGTCC
>CAZEIY010000579.1:0-1756 GCA_964512375.1 uncultured Rickettsiales bacterium
ATAACCATCTGTTATTTATTGGTTATCTCGGGGTGTCTTGGTTGGCATAAACCTGGCACAGCCAGACAAGCATGTCCGTTACCGTCTTGTCTGCATTTCTTTGTGGAGTCGCTGGAGAGCCCGTCCACGTAGAAGTGGACGTCCTGAGCGCGCTTCCGTGCTTTCTGATGGTTGGCCTTCCCGATTCTTCTGTTCGTGAAGCTCGGGAGCGGGTCCGATCTGCCATCAAGTCGGTAGGCCTTCCTTTCCCTCGCCGCCGAATCACCGTCAATCTCGCCCCTGCAGATCGTCCCAAGCATGGCACGGGCCTGGATCTCGCGATTGCGCTGGCACTCGTCGCAGCTGCAGATAGCAAGAGCACCGGAGGACGTCCGCCCTGGGCACATCCTCCCGCGGCGGTAGGTGAGCTTGCCCTCGGTGGAGAACTGCGGCCGGTGCGAGGGGTACTTCCCATTGTCGAGGCTCTAGCGAGGTCAGGAGCAACCGCGGTGATAGTGGCGCCCGAGAACGCGGAAGAGGCTGCCCTGGTCCCGGGACTGACCATTCATCCAGCCGCCGATCTGCTCGAGGCCTGGGATATTGCACGAGGTGAGCGTCAGAGCCTCTTTCAGCCCGGGGCTGTTCCGACAGTTGGTCCGCATTGCCCTGGGCCCGATCTGCTGGAGGTTCGGGGACTCGACCACGCTCGCCGGGTACTGGAACTGGCCGCTGCGGGTAATCATGCTCTCTTGCTGGAGGGGCCTCCGGGCTCGGGTAAGTCCTTGCTTGCGCGCTGTCTGGCGGGGCTGCTTCCTGACTTACGTGATAGCCAGGCTCTCGAGGTGACTCGTGTCCGCTCCGCAGCAGGATTGTTGGCGGCTGGTGCTGGGCTGGTGCGTCGTCCTCCTCTGCGCAGTCCCCATCACAGCGCCTCCTGTGCCGCGATGGTTGGGGGTGGTCGCCCTCTGTCGCCCGGTGAGGTCACCCTTGCTCATCACGGCATTCTCTTTCTAGATGAGCTCCCGGAGTTTCGCCGGGGGGTCTTAGAGGCCCTTCGCCAGCCCTTGCAGGACGGCACGATAGTCATCGCCAGAGCGGACAGAGCGCACCGATTTCCTGCGCGGTTTCAGCTGATTGCTACCCGCAATCCTTGCCCGTGTGGCTTTGCTGGCAGTGACAGTCATCCCTGTCGATGTACTCCGGCGACGAGAGACCGATATATGCAGCGCTTGTCGGGGCCCATTGTGGACCGCATCGACCTGGTCCATTGGGTTGATCCGGTTTCGCCGAATCGCCTGCTGGGAGCAGCTGATGGCGAGAGCAGTGAGGTCGTGCGGGCTCGTGTCACCGCGGTTCGAACGATGCGAGCTGTGCGTGCCTGCGAGGAGGAACAGCAGAGGCCGAAGCTCTCCCGTATTGAGCAGAGCCTCAGGCGCTTCGATCGGGGGGCCAGGCGAGAGGTTGAGGCTTCGCTCCGGAGACGAATGGGCTCGGCTCGAGGGGTTCAACAGCTCGTCCGAGTGTCCGAGACGATCTCAGACCTGGCCTACTCCACCACCGTGCAGGCAGTGCACGTCGAGGAGGCAGCGCTTCTCTCTTTGAGTGCCAGTGCCACCAGTTCAGAACAGTTCACCCCCGGCGCGGGAGCGCGTCGCTAGTCCAAGAGGAGAAGAAGATGAGTTCCACTACCCCCATCGCTACCAGCAAGGAGAGGTCCATCGATGCCGCAGTGCAGCAAATAGACAAGCTATTCGGCAAGGGAACCCTGATGAGAATG
>CAZEIY010000579.1:1766-2839 GCA_964512375.1 uncultured Rickettsiales bacterium
TGGACGGCAGCGTCAATACTCAAGTCCCAGTGATTTCGACCGGCTGCATGAGCCTGGACCTTGCACTCGGTGTGGGCGGCATCCCGCGCGGCCGAGTGACGGAGATCTACGGTCCGGAGTCTTCCGGCAAGACAACGCTGACGCTTCACGTCATCGCCGAGGCGCAACGGGCGGGAGGTACCTGTGCATTCATCGACGCAGAACATGCACTTGATGTCAGCTATGCGGCGAAGCTCGGAGTTGACGTCAGCGCGCTCCTGGTCAGCCAGCCGGACAGCGGCGAACAGGCCCTCGAGATTGCCGACATCCTGGTTCGGTCGGGCGCAGTGGCTCTGGTTGTGATTGATTCGGTTGCAGCTCTTACGCCGCGCTCAGAGATTGAAGGCAGCATGGGCGACAATCACCTCGGTCTGCACGCGCGCCTCATGAGTCAGGCCATGCGGAAGCTCACCTCGGGCGCGAATCGCAGCGGCACGGCCATCGTGTTCATCAACCAAGGCTTGTTCGTGTAACTATCTAGAATCAAAAGAGTTGTTTTCGACCTTGTTGTCATCGGGACACCTATGGGACACGCGAGGTATTGATGGCGCGGTCAAAGGCGATAACTTTGGACTGGCCAATTTCGGGAAGAAGCGCCACAGCTTCTCGGCCTTCTTCAAACAAGGCGTCCTGCCCCATGTAGTGATGACGGACTCCCATGCTGTGTCCGAGTAGATGGTCGATCACTATTGCGCGGACTCGGCTTGTCGTCATGAAGGTCTCGAACCCGGCGCGGAAACGGTGGGCAGAGCCGCCTTGCCACTTCTCCTCGGGAACGTCAGCTAGTTGCCAGGCTCGCCCGAGCCACTTCGGGAGCACTGACTGATGGACATTGACTACTTCACCTTCTCGCCTGCCCCATGAGGTCATCATCTCGGAGAGGTATGAACTTATTGGGATACGTCGACCAGCACGTTCTTGGCGCGACTTACCTAGTTCTGGGCGAACTATCAGGGCTTGGTCATCTAAGTCGAAGTCTTCCCAGCGAAGTCTGACGACCTGGCCGCTTCTCAGGCCAGTGAATCGCATTAAGA
>CAZEIY010000580.1:0-2835 GCA_964512375.1 uncultured Rickettsiales bacterium
TTCGCTGGCTCCATAGAGCCCGGTGGCGCTGTTGCCACCAATCCATAGGCCTACGACCAGATCGGGTGTGAAGCCAATCATCCAGGCGTCGCGGCGGTTGTGACTCAGGCCTGGATTGCCGGCGAGGGGAAGGCGGAAGCCCAGGTCGCGGACTCGATGTGCAGTGCCACGTTCCACGACTCCCTGCAGGAGTGTCGTTACGACGGATGCCACCCGTGGATCGATGGCTCCGCGAGAGTCTGGCATGGAGCGCTCCAGCCAATTGCCCCGGGCACCTCGCAGTCCTTCGAGTAGGCGAGGATGGGGGCGAGTGCCTGCGTTGGCGAGGGTGGCGTAGGCCGTGCACAGATCCATGAGGGTGAGACGCTGCTCGCCGAGCGACAGCGACAGGCGGGGCCGCAGGACGCTCTCTATGCCCAGGGCGTGCGCCATTTCGACAAGGCGCTTCGGACCGACATTCATGCCCAGGCGAACAAAGGGTGGCTTTCGGGAGCGCTCAGTCGCCGTACGAAGCGAGACCGGGCCCAGAAAGCGACCGTCCTCGTTGTTGGTGCTTGGTAGCTCCGATCCACTAATAAATATGGGTTCATCGAGCACCTGGCTCAGCGGGCCCAGACGCGGCCAGTCCGCGCCGATAGCGGCAGCCAGGACGATAGGTTTGAAGGCTGTCCCAGCGGTTGCGAGGCGTTCTGTCGCAGGGTTTGCGGCTCCAATCTTCCATGTGGCGCTGTTCGCCATGGCCCGGATGGCTCCGTTGCGAGGGTCCATAGCGATGAGCGCGGCTTGAGGCCCTTTTCCTCCCTGCCACCAGCTCGGATGCTCAGCTCGAAGCTCTTCCAGCCCCTCCTTGAGGCTGCGAGCTGCAGCCTCCTGCAGGATCGGGTGGATGGTGGTGCGGAGTTCAAGGCCATCGCGTCGCAAGCTCTCTTCCGGGAAGTTCTGTGCCAGCTGTTTTTGAAGATCAGCGAGCAGCCACGGTATTCGCGAGCGGGTAGCCCTTGGAGCTACAGGCGACGGTAGGCTCGCCTCCGGAGAGGTCGCGTGGAACGGACGGATGCCTGCCACGAGTAGCTTCACATTAGCTTCGTCCAGCTCAGCCAGGTCCTTGCCGAAGTACTTGTGGGAGGCGGTGAGGATGCCTCGCGCGACAACTCCATCTTCAGAGACGAAGGTGCAGTTGTTGATCCAACTCTCCAGAATCGTTCGCTTGTCGTACCGATACTCCAGGATGAGCGAGATCATCAGCTCCTGGCCGCGGCGCTGCCAACCCGGATCAGAGCTGGTGAACATCGAGTGCGCCACCTGTTGGGTGATCGTGGGAAAGTGAGCGGGAGTGTTCTGTCCACGCAGCGCCCGCACTCTTGCTCTTGCAGTGCCCATCAGATCGAATCCGCGATGTTCTAAGAACGAGGGGTCGTGCTGCTGAACGACCGCCTCGATCAGAGCTACGGGTAGATCGGAGGCCCGTACAGCAGCGCTCTCTAGTGATGCGGGATCGCTGATCAGAGCGAGCGGGGGCATCGGAAAGTTCCATCCAGCTACGGGACGTTGATCCTCGGCACTGATGAGTCGGGTTACCCGTCTGTTGCGGGTCGAGATGTGTAGCAATGGGCCGGTATCAGGGTGCACTTGCCAATGGCCTGGAGTCATCGAGAATTGTCGCGACTTCTCCACATCACCGGGCTCCCGCTCGACGTAGCCAGCCTCATGCCAGAGCTTCCGCCAGGCCTTCTGGGTAGCGGGAACGCCGACGGCCAGGTGAGCTTGGGAGCCGGCGACCCGTGCGGGACGGTCGTAGCCGCTCATGTCCATGTGTTCGGTGACCGGAGCCCAGAGCACGAGCAGATCGAGCGCTACCAGGAAGGCGCACAGGCTGACGAGGAGCGCGAGGAGCCTTCTTGCTCGCCCGGGAGCGACGGACGATCTCTTGCGGCGACCGACGGCGACTGGACGAGGAGCTGTCTTCCGTCCGGCCGGATTATCGGCTGAGGGGCGACCTGATCTGCCCTTGCGACTCTTTGCAGGGGCCTTCCTTGCCGGCGACTTCTTCTTGCCGCCACGAGAGGCCCCGCCCTTAGCTTGCGAGCTAGTTTCGCGACTTGCCACGGGACATATCTTCCAACAGGAGCATCAGCAATCCGTTAGCGCGAACGCCAACTTGTCAGCGGTTCTACGACGTCTTGGCCCCCTTGTCGGCGGCACTGGCTTCAGAGATGGCTTTTCGGGTCTCAGTGAGGTGTTTGCGTATGTCGGGGATGTCGGGGTCGAGATCGCGAGCTTTCATGAGATCCAAGAAGGCCTTCTTGGTCTCGCCGTCGGCTCGGTAGGCGAGACCGCGCTTCAAGTAGAGGTCACCCCGGTCAGGAGCCACCTTGATGGCTGCGTTGTAGCTGACGACCGCCCCAGCGAAGCGGTTCTTGCTCATCGCCTGGTCGCCCTCTCTTGTGTAGTGCTCTACGGCTGCTGCGATCTCATTGATGTTGGTGTCGTCGCCTGCCCGCGTGCCTTCCTCGTCGAGCTCAAGACTGATTCCTCCGACCTCTCGGGGGTCTCCATCTTCAACTTCGGTTGCGCGATCATTGAGGTAGATCTCGGTCATGTCCTGACCAGGGGCGGGCATGAGGCTGATCTGTAGGTCGTCCTCCTCCGCTACCACCTCAGCGACTACGGCCTTCTCAGCGACTACGGCCTTCTCAGCGGCAGCCTTCTCAGCGGCGGCCTTCTCAGCGGCAGCCTTCTCAGCGGCAGCCTTCTCAGCGGCGGCCTTCTCAGCGGCAGCCTTCTCAGCGGCAGCCTTCTCAGCGGCCTTCTCGGCAGCGGCGCGCTCTTTGGCAG
>CAZEIY010000581.1:0-2834 GCA_964512375.1 uncultured Rickettsiales bacterium
CTGCTGCTCGGGAACAACCCCTACACCCACGATTACAAGACGAGTCACCTGGGCCAGCGTCCCCTCGACTCCATCGCCCCGGAGGCCCGGGCCTACCTGGAAGAACTCTACGTCCGACCGGACCCCCGGGCGGCAATGCGGCGCGAGGCCCTGCGATACGTGGCTGCCAACCCCGGGCGGACCGCCCTGCGGACCTTCAACCGCCTGACATCGTTTTGGGGCTTCGACTACCTGGGCGCGCGGGTGATCCAAAAGGACCGGGGCCTATCGAACCGGGCCGTGCTCCCTGGTCGCCCTCGAGGCCGGCGGCTACCTGCTCGTGATGCTGCTGATCCTAGCCGCGCTGCTCGACCCGCACGCGCAGCCCAGACGACGTGCGACGGTCTGGCTGGTCGCCCTGGTGCTCGCCTACCAACTCCCCTATGGACTGGCCTTCTCTGCGGGCACCTACCACTTTCCGGTGCTCGCCCTTCTGTTGCCCTTGGCTGGGGTCGGCCTGGTGGCCGTGCGCGAGGGGGGCCTGCACCGTCTGCTCCGGCGTCCGGCCTTCCTAGTGGCCGTGGTGGTGCTCCTGGCGATCCAGGTCCAGTACGGCTACTGGGCCGTAGTGATGCGCTAGCTCGGCCGAGTCGAAAGAGCCGTAGCCGAGCGCATAGGTCCACGTGCATACGGACAGTTATTACAGCGCTGCCGGCCTTGAGGAGCTATTTGGTGAGGCCCACGGTCATCAAATGGCGACGGTCAGTCAAGCTGAGCATGAGCGCACTCTCTGGGGTGAGGTGGTCGGGCGGATTGTGAGTGTCCTGCCCGAACCCGAACGACTCTTTAGCGGTCAAACCGTCTGGATCGACATCGGCTGTGGAGCAGGCGGCCTCGTTTGCACTGCTAGCGAATTCGGTTTCTCTGCAATTGGCGTCGATCTGCGCGTCTCGGCCGTCGAGCAATTGCGGGCTTTGGGGCAAACGGCCTTTGTAGGTGATATCGAGAGTGTCCCGATGATATCGAGAGTGTCCCGACCGACGAGCCGGTCGATGTGATTTCGATGATGGACGTCCTGGAGCACATCCTCTTTCCACACTCTGCGCTGTCGCACGCATCAGCGCGACTGAAACCCGGCGGCATCCTGCTGATTTCCTGTCCGAACAGCGACTGTGCCACCTGGCGGACCATGGACCAGGCCGGTGATAATCCATACTGGAAGGAACTTGAGCATCACCACAATTTCAGTCGACAGTTGCTGGTACAGCTACTGCAGGCGAGCGGCTTCGAGCCATTCTCGTACAACATCAGCAGTCGCTATAAGGCCTGCATGGAGTTGATGGCACGCAAACCCCTTCAGTAGATGACAATTAGCGAGGGTGTTAGAGGATTGCCGATGGAACATCAGAATGAGTGCGTTTGAGTTGGTTTAAGCCCCTGCGAAAGCAAGCATCTACGCCGTCTGCTCCTGATCGATGGACAGAGACCACGATCGAGTTTTGGGACACCATGAGCTCGCCGAAAAAACGCCCTAATACACTGTTAATAAAGCGATTTTTCGCGCATAGACAGTGGATAGGTCCATAGGTCCGATAAGAGGCGTTTATACGCGCTGCAGACACGCCCTACCTAGTCACACGCTAGTGGTCTGACATTGAAGATGTCGATAACGTTCAGAAGATCACTCCATCACAGTCGTTATCGACTCCATCACAAGGCTCAGCTGCGTTCGGGAAAACTAATGGGTTGCTGTCGTCACAGTCGCCTTCATAGGCTCCGTAGCCATCTCCATCAGCATCTACACCACAGTTTTCATCCATCTGACCGTTACAGTCGTTGTCCAGGCTATCGCACAACTCGGGTGCCCCAGGGTAGATGGCAGCATTGGAGTCAGAGCAGTCCCCAGTCGCCACCGTGTAGCCATCACCATCACCATCGCCGTTATTACAGCCCGGATCGACCACGGCATCGCAGTTATTGTCAATACCGTCGCACAGCTCTGCCGCCGAGGGAGACACCTGCCCGTCGTTGTCGTCACAATCACCGCTTGCTGTGGTGAACCCATCACCGTCGTTGTCGGCCATGTTGTCGGTGAGGTTGTCGCAGTTGTTATCGACACCATCACAGAGTTCAACGGCGCCTGGATGAATAGCGGCATCGGTATCGTCACAGTCACCATCAGCAAGTGAGACGCCGTCCCCGTCACCATCAGCGTCCACAATGACGAACGGCGTAAAGTGATCCACCTCACCAGTAATCAATGAGCTCGCCGAGTCTGCTTGAAAGACGGTCAGCGGCTGGAATTCATTCTCTTCCAGCCACCCGAGCCTCAAGCTGGCAGGATCACCTGAGAACTCAGTGGAGGCCCATGAGAGGGTCAAAATAGCTGGGCTGCTAAACACAAGCCCATTGGGACGGAAGTCATATGCCTTACCCACCACGTTCCCAGGCAGGCCGTCGACGTGTGGCGTAACGGAGATCTCTACATCCTTCAGTAGCGCTCCGGCAGGGACCTCGAGACTAGCCACCCCATCACTTGAGGTTAATGTGCCGCCTGCTTGACCAATGACACTTGCGCCCGAGTCGTCGTCATCGCCGCCCGAGTCGTCGTCATCGCCGCCCGAGTCGTCGTCATCTCGGTTCGTGCAGCCACCAGCAGTAACAATCAAGAGGGAAAGAATGAGGAGGAACAGAGAGAAAATACGCATTAGTCAGTCTCACTGGGATATTGGTGTAAGACGAGATGATATTGCATTACAGCTGCATAGAGACCATGGGGGCCAGATTTAAACGCGAAGCCTCGGGTTATGAGCCCTGTCTGGAGACCCGCACCATCCTTATGTAGTTGAATCTAT
>CAZEIY010000582.1:0-2831 GCA_964512375.1 uncultured Rickettsiales bacterium
GCAAGTGCCACGGGGCATGGAGTGCGGGCGAAACTCACAGGTTGTTCTCGATGGTGTCGATTTCGGAATCCGCGCTCTCGAACATCTTCTTGATCCTGTCCGCGAAATCTATCGACTCGAGAATGTGGACTGCAGCGTGCCAGTTGGCCTCGCTTAGGTACTGCAAGCCACCAGCCACACCCAGGAGGCTGGCGGTGAGATCGCGGTAACGCTCCGTGTCCGCATCTTCGGCTGCCTGGAGTTTCTTCATCACCGCTGCAACTTCGTCATCACAGACCATGATCGCGACCGTCGTATCCGCCAAAAGCTGGGTGGCGGATTCCCGTTTCGGGTTCTTCCGCAGCCGATCCCACTTCGCTGCCACCATTTCGGCTGGCGGCGCCCCGAGGTGGACTGCCAACTCTTCGATCGCCCCGCCTTCGGCGTCGCTACCCAGGGCCTCGCGCCAGGCCTTGCGTACAGCGTCCGTCGGCAGGTGGAACACAGAATGTGCGGGGAGTTCGACCTGCTCGCCATCGCCGGGGCATCTCTTCACGTCACGGACTGCCTCCGCACCCGGCGGGCCGCCGGTTCTGGCGACCGCCCCATGAGCGCAGCCTGACAGCAGGAGGGAGAGACACAACACCGCGGCGAGTCGCCGGGTTGCAGGGGCCTGTCCGTCCCGCTGGTCAGGCAGCTGGGTTCGGCTGGGAGTCTTCTTCATCGATGGCGGCTGGCGGTTCGGGCTTTCATTGTTGCTCTCAGAGCGGTACCTGGAGAGCCTAGCAACGAGGCGTCCGAGACGCACCTCAGCAGAGTTAACATAACGCCTCTTATCGGACCTATACGCAGATGGTGGTGCTACTCGAAAACGAATGGTGCTGGTAGAAAATTCGGGTCGGAAGAAATGTGCTGGGGAGCTATCAAGAACTCGATGGTGATTACTTCGAATTTAGACCGTTTTCTTGACGCACAAGCTAGCGTCTATGAATCGGTATTGGCCGAATTGAAAGACGGCCGGAAGCGCACGCACTGGATGTGGTTTGTGTTTCCGCAGATCGACGGATTAGGTAGCAGCAAAACAGCCCAGCACTTCGCGATACAGGATTCAGCGTATAGGTCCGATAACAGGCGTTATGTTCACTCGGCTGAGGTAGCGAGCACCCGGAGCGGCCGCATTTCCAGGGGCTACGGAACACGGTAGGCTTCGCCAGTGGAGGTGCCCGTGAGACTCACCAAAATGCTTGGCGGCGTGCTGCCTGGACTCGCCTGCCTGCTCGTTTCCTGTGGCTCGGGTCCCTGCCCCGACGGCCAGGCCAGACACAATGACGGCGAATGCCGCGCTGTCGAAACCGACCTCGAGATCTGTGGCGACGACAGCGACAATGACGGCGATGGCTTTGTCGATTGCGCGGACCAGGACTGCGCCACGGATCCCGGCTGCGCCGGCGACGACGACACAGGCGATGACGACGACTCAGCCGGCGACGACGACACAGGCGACGACGACTCAGCCGGCGACGACGACACAGGCGACGACGACACAGGCGACGACGACGACTCAGCCGGCGACGACGACGACTCAGCCGGCGACGACGACACAGGCGACGACGACAGCGAGCCCCTCTGCACCGACGCCGACGCCGACAACTGGTGCCTGGAGGAGGGTGATTGCGACGACAGCGCTCCGCAGACGAACCCCCTGGGCGTGGAACTGTGTGACGGCAGCGACAATGACTGCGACGGCCAGGTCGACGAAGACTCTGCGGACGCCGACACCTGGTACCTGGATGCCGATAACGACGGCTACGGGGCCGCCCACCTGTTCGTCGAGGCCTGCACGGCAGCCGCGGGCTATGTCGACAACGCACTGGACTGCGACGACCTCAACGCCCAGAGCTACCCTGGGGCCGTCGAGACCTGCGACCAGCAGGACAATAACTGCGATGGCATCGTCGACGAGGGAGCGGCCGCGCCGATCACCTGGTACGGCGACAGCGACGGGGACGGCTTTGGTGATAACACCGTGACCGCGCTGGCCTGTGCCGCACCGGTCGGCTACAGCCTGTATGGCGGCGACTGCGACGACAGCGACGCCACCTTCCATCCCGGCGCTGCCGAAGCCGACTGCACCGATCCTGCCGACTACAACTGCGACAGCTCCACCGGCTACGTCGACGCCGATAGCGACGGGCACGCCGCCTGCGAGGACTGCAACGACAACGATGCGGCGGTGAACACTGCTTCGTCCGAGGCATGCGATGGCGTCGACAATGACTGCAACGGCCAGGTCGACGAGGCGGGGGCAACGGGCGAGACCAGCTGGTACCTCGACGCGGACGGCGACGGCTACGGGCGATCAACAGCCAGCGTGGTGGGCTGTGCAGCACCTCCAGGCTACATCGCGACGAGCGGTGACTGCGACGATCTGGACGCCAGCTCCTTTCCCTCCGGAACCGAGGTCTGCGACGGCGCCGACAACAACTGCGATGGCACCACCGATGAGGGCGTCACCACCACGTTCTACTCCGATGCCGACAGCGACGGCTACGGCGACCCTGCCAGCCCGCAGCAGTCCTGCTTTGCTCCCATCGGCGCGGTGGTCAACTCGCTGGACTGCGACGACGGCTCGCCGGCGGTTCACCCCGGCGGAGTCGAACTCTGCGATGGTCTGGACAACGACTGCAACAGTTCCATCGACGACGGAGCGGTGGACGCCGTCACCTGGTACCCCGATGCCGACGGCGATGGCTACGGCACCTCGGCGGGGAGCGTCCAGGCCTGTCAGCAGCCGGCACAGACTGCAGCCAACAACCTCGACTGCGACGACACGCAGAGCAGCATCTCTCCCG
>CAZEIY010000583.1:0-2827 GCA_964512375.1 uncultured Rickettsiales bacterium
AGCAGGAAGAAAATAGACGAGACTCCGAGCAACGACCTCGGGGACCAGTGACCTGAACTTCCGCTTATCCGAACCCGACATCGATAGCCTACGGAGACCCTGTCATGCAGGTGTTGGTGTTTGGTCCATTCATCCACAGAGTCTTGCACCGGGGTTGTCGTTGCGTCCAGCCATTCACCAATCGGGCCTATACGCCCAGCCATTCACCAATCGGGCCTATACGCCCAGCCATTCACCAATCGGGCCTATACGCCCAGCCTGTCCTTGCCGTTCAGGGTAACGGTCTCTCCAGTTCCCGCTGGACACGCTCGAGCAGCTTCCGCACTGCCCGCTTGCTGAGGAATGCCACGGTGCCTTGTGGTACCGGGAATCTGGGGGTGGTGTAGAGGTCGTAGGTGGTCCGACCCCCACCACCCGAAGCACTCACGCTTCCTCAGGCAGTACAACGTCGCCGGTGCAGATGTCCGACAGTCGCTCGGATTGGCTCTGGGCCGAGTTCACCGTCCTACTCAACACGATGTTCGAGTCTTCCTCCAGCCACACCGAATCCACCTCTACCCAGACGACCACGACTCTCAGGGTGTTCCCCGACGGCAGCGATACGTGGGCCTCGATACCGTAGGTCTGCTCGATGGTGTTGTTGCCGTCCTCTGCCACCGCTCTCTCCGAGACGAAGCTCAGGAGCAGAGATGCCGGTGTCGGCTGCCCCCCGATGTCGAAAATGCGGTGCCGGAACTGCAGGGCAAGCTGGTAGTCCAGCTGCACTCCGAGGTTGCTGGTGAAGACGTCGTTGTCGGTGAGCAACAGGCTGCGGGAATGGCCTCCGAGTTCGGCACTGTCAATGACGTCCAGTTGCTCATCGATAAAGCTGAAGTCCAGCTCTTGTCTCGCGAGCTCGTAGTCGCCTCGGGAGCTGAGGTAGCGCCGCTCGTAGCCGACGTTTTCGCCTTCGAACACGACAGCCTGGTCGGCCCGCACCATGAGGGCTTCGCTCTCGTCCCAGCTACAGTCGATCTCCGCGAGGGCGATGACTCCCCGGGCATCTCTCAGGTCTCGCCCATCATCGGTCAGGGGCAGCCCGGTCACGTCTCCCGCTTCGAGTGGCTCGACGGAGAAGGCGCCCGCATTCTCCAGGTTGGCCCGCTCGTCCAGCAGCTCATCTCCCTGCTCATCGAACCAGTTCATCAGGCCGGTCAGGCCGGCGGATACGGTCTCGTCGTCCCCGTAGAACTCCCGGAAGAGGAAGTGGACGGAGTTGTCCAGGCCTTCGGGTGCTGGCGTTGGCTCGGTGCAGCCCACCATCGAAGCGGCAAGTATGGCCACGACGCCAGCCGACCCAATGGTGCGCAGTCTTGTCGTATTGATCATTCGCTCGTCCCAATCAGAACGGCAGGTCCTTGAGTCTCATCGCCGTCGAAGTCCTGCAGCACTTCACCGGGGCTGCCGCAGCCACAAGTGGCGAGCAGGATAAGCAGGATGAGTAGTGGCAGACGAGGCAGAGACATGTGGGGTTCTTCCGCAAAGGAGTCTACCCCGTCTGCGTATAGGGCCGATAAGAGGCGTTAGATTAACTCTGCTGAGGTAGGCGCGGAGCGTGTGCGCACCCGCCTCGGGCAAGACCGGGAGAATAGAGGCATATTGCTTGTAGGAGTGATTAATGCCGAACCTCGAACTGACCCCAAAGCGCGACCTCTCCAACTTCCGCAAGATCGCCATCGGCACCTGGCAGGACGCCTATGACCCTTCGGTCTACGGCACGCTGAAGCTCCGGATGGACGAGGCTGTGCGCTACATTGACGAGTACCGCGAGGCCACCGGGGAGCGCTTGACCGTCAGTCACCTGCTCGCCAAAGCTGCGGCGATGGCCATGGCGGCCTGCCCTGATGCCAATGCAGTGCTGCGATGGAACCGCATCTACCTTCGCAAGGAGATCGGTGTGTTCTTTCAGGTGGCGATGACCGATGAGGGTGACGGCAAGGCCGACCTCTCGGGCTGCACCCTGTACGGTGTGGACCAGATGTCCCTGGCGGACATTCTTGCGCAGTTCGAGGAGAAGGTTAGAGCAGTGCGCGCCCGCGAAGACCCCGCCCTCGAGAAGACCCGCAACACCTTCCAGGTTATCCCGTACCTGCTGCTCAACCCCTTCCTCAAGCTGCTCTCCTTCCTTACCGTGCAGTTGAACCTCGATCTTCGCTGGGCGGGTGTGCCCAGGGACCCCTTTGGCTCCATCATGATCACCAACATTGGCTCACTGGGTCTCGACCAGGCCTACGTTCCGTTGGTTCCCTACAGCGGAGTTCCCATCCTGCTGGCGGCCGGTGCTGTGCAGGACGAGCCTGTGGTCGACCCCTCGACTCGGGAGATCGTTCCAGCTCGTACCATGAAGCTCTGTGCCACCTTTGACCACCGCTTCATCGACGGCTTCCAGGCAGCCGCTCTCGGCAAGGTCATTCGCCGCTGGATAGAGCAACCCTACGAGCACTTCGATGTGATTCCGTCACGCTGAGTCTGGCGGTGCTTGCCTCATCAAGTGTTGTTGGACTCGATTCCGCGGCGTAGTTGAGAATCCTCAGCGTGTAGCGAGCCGGTCCCAGCGGCTCGACCGAGATGGCGAACGCAGCGCATAGCGCCGATAAGAGACGCTATGTTAGCTCCGCTGAGGTAATTCTGCAGGCGTACTCGGACGGTACCGACTCTATCGGAATCACTGCGTACAATTGAGGGCAATAGATGAAGCCAGTGTCGCCCATAGTGGTCTTCTTGTTGGCCCTGACGGGCTGCGTGACGGCATCCACACCCGATCTCGAAGCACCGCAACTGCCGTGGG
>CAZEIY010000584.1:0-2806 GCA_964512375.1 uncultured Rickettsiales bacterium
CTCAAGTAAGTCTTCCACGAAGACAACTCCAGTAACTCATTGTGGCCGGAGTAGATGATGAGCAGGTCCCACGTGCCCAACTCCCAGAGTTGGCGAGCGGCCCACAGCAGCTGCTGCGATGACCAGGCGATGGTCCCAAAGTTGATGACCTGTACCTCGCGGTCAGGGATCGCCTCCTGAAGCAGCATCTCGACCAGATGAGGGAAGGCTGCAGGCTCGAGGACTCCATAGCCGTGGGCAGCCGACCCCCCAAGTACCGCTACCCGAAGGCTCTTCTCGGTCCGCTCCGCGGCGAAGGGGTGAAACTGACTGGCCTGCCCAGGCCTGAAGAAGTGCGCGCGCGGGTGGAAGACTCGCTTGTGGTGGACCAACGGCGGGTGGAGGATGTGGTCGGCAAACCAGGTGGTCGTACGGTCCGGACTTCCCGAGAATCCCGCGCTTCGCAGTCCTGCCTCGGCGAGGCCGAGCAACACGATAAGAGTCAGCAGGGCGAAAACGACCTTGCGAGCGAGAGAGAGAGGCCGAAGGCCAGCCACCGCTATCCTTCAGTCAATCAGGCTGGGCTGAAAGAGAGCCAGCACTGCGGGGAGAACGATCAGATTAGCCAGCAGCGCCAGGCCGATAGCGAGGCCACATAGAAAGCCAAACTGAATGTTCGGTACGAACGAAGCGAAACACATCAGCCAAAAGCCCGCGACCAGAACCACCGACGTCATCGCGATGGCACGTCCGGTGTGGCGTAGCGTGCTGCCCATGGCGTCGCTGAGCGAATCGCCTTCAATCAATCTCTGCCGCAGGTGGTGCAGGAAGTGAACGGTGTCATCCACCACCAGACCGAGGGCGACCGCGCCGGTCATCGCCGTGCCGGGGTCGAGTGTCATCCCCAGCCATCCCATGAGTCCCAGAGACATACCGATGGGCAAGAGGTTGGGAATCATCGAGAACAGTCCGAGGCGGAGGTTGCCGAGAGCCAACATCATGCAGATCAGCACGGTGACAAAGGCGAGGCCAAGCGAGCGGATCTGAGAGCTGAGGAGGTAGCTCTCCATCTTCGAGATGAGCTTGCTCATGCCCGTCGCATGAGCGACCAGGGGAGGGCGAAACTCTCGGGCAAGCAGCGCCTCGACACCGGCGACTTCCTTGACCAACTCATCAGCATCCCCCATCCGGCAGGTTGCGTTGATGCGTCCGCGTCGAAAGTCGAAGTCCACCCACTGCTCGAGCTCAGTAGGGTCCTCAAGCATGAACAGCAGCTCGGCGACCTCTCCGCGACTATCCGGGACTCGCGCCTCATCCGCCTTACCGCCGTGAAAAGCGGAACGTAGCTCCATCACAAAGTCGGTAAGAGATAGGGTCGAGCCGATCCCATCGATCGCATTGAGATGCTCCTGAACGGTCACCATGGAAGCAAGCACAGCGGGGTCCTTCATACCGCCAACCGTTCCCGTATCGATGAAGATCTCGAGCGACGTAGTTCCCGAGAGTCTCTCTTCGACGAACTCCAGGTTCACTCGCACCGGATCATCCTCGGTGAAGTAGTTCAGTGGATTCGAGCCCACATCGAGGCGAAGCAATCCCGACAAGCAGAATGCGAGCATCAACGCCGCGCCCAGAGTCACCCCCAGAGCTCGCCTCTGCACCACTCTCCCCAAGGACTCCAGGGCTCGATCCCAGGCCAACCACAGGCGCTCCAGAGAACCTCGCTCGCCCGCAGGGCTCGGCAACAGCGGAAGCAGATGCGGCCCGAAGGCGAAGGTCAGCACGAAAGAAATCGCAGCCCCACTCGCTCCCAACGCGCCTAGCTCTCGCACCGGCGCGAGGTTGGCAGTGAGCAGACTCAGGAGCCCAGCCACGGTGGTCACCATGGTGAAGAAGCAAGGAGCCAGCAGCATGGACAGAGAGCGGCGGCCGGCCTCCCCCGCAGAGACACCTTCCCTGCGCAGATTCATCGCACGGGTAATGACGTGCACTGAGCTCGCTACGCCGATGCCGAGCATCATGGGAAAGACGATGGTGTGAACGATGGTGATCTTCAGTCCAAGAGCAGCCATGAGACCCGCCACCATCGCCGAAGTCACACTCACCACGGCCATGGGCAACGCGAGAGCGCGAAACGATCGAAAGAGAAGAAGGATCGCGATGAGGATGACCAGACCCATCCCAGGGATCACAGTCATCATGTCCCGATGGGTGTAACGCAAGAACGCATCATCGAGCATCGTCGGACCAGCACAGGCAATCTTCAGCCCACGCTGCGACCCCAGACTCTCACTCAGCTCGGTGAGGGCGGTGGCGAGTCGTGCCTTCAAGGCGATGTCCTCGACGAGCGGGTCGACATCCAGAACCACCGCAGCCACCCTGCCATCGGCCGAAACGAGCCCGCCAACTAACTTCTCATCCGCCAACACCCGTTCTCGGAGTGCATCGGGTACCGGGGGATCAGCGGCGTCATACAGTGGACGTACGCTGAGCATCCCCGGCTCGGCCACCACCTCGGACATGGTCGTGAGCGAGCGAGCCCGCCTCACTCCAAAGCTCTGTGAGCTCTCTGTGATCGAGGCGCCCTCCTCAAGGGGCAGGCGAACTTCCTGAGCGGCCCGAGTCACCTGATCGACAAAGGCGAGGCCCTCGGCGCTCCACAGTTCCGCGTCCTCCCAGACCAGGACAACCACCTGGTCTGTGTTGAAGTGCTCCAGAAAGTCCCGGTACGACACCAGATCAGGGTCATCGTCCAGGAACCACACCTCCATTGAGGTGTCCACGCGGAGCTCCAGAGCCTGCCAGCCGGAAGCGATGCACAAGAGCG
>CAZEIY010000585.1:0-2799 GCA_964512375.1 uncultured Rickettsiales bacterium
GACCTCTCAGCCGGTGAGTACTGCTTCGAGGGAGAGGACGGGTGGGACCAGGCGGGCAATAGCGTGGCCAGCGCGGGCGACGTCGACGGCGACGGGCTCAGCGACCTGCTGATAGGGGCTCCCTATAACGACGGCGGCGGCACCAATGGCGGCAAGGCCTATTTGATTCTGGCCAGTAGCCTCGGCTCGTCGCCGTTCATCGACCTCTCACAGGCCGACTACAGCTTCGTGGGAGAGAACCTGTACGACTACGCGGGCTATAGCGTGTCCAGCGCGGGTGACGTGGACGGCGACACGCTCAGCGACCTGTTCATCGGGGCCTGGGGATACGCTGATGGTGGTCCGATGGTCGGCAAGGCCTACCTGATCCTCGCCAGCAGTCTCGGCGCCTCGTCTACCATCGACCTCTCAGCCGCTGACTACAGCTTCGTGGGAGAGACCATCGAGGACGGCGCAGGCTACAGCGTGTCCAGCGCAGGCGACGTGGACGGCGACGGGCTCAGCGACCTGCTGGTCGGGGCATGGGGGGACGATGCTGGCGGCAACATCGCGGGCAAGGCCTACCTCATCCTCGGCAGCAGCCTCGGCACCTCGCCTGCCATCGACCTCTCACTGGCCGACTACAGCTTCGTGGGAGAGAACAATGGCGACATCGCGGGCTATAGCGTGTCCAGCGCGGGCGACGTGGACGGCGATACACTCAGCGACCTGCTGGTGGGGGCCTACTTAAACGACGATGGCGGCGACGGCGCGGGCAAGGCCTACCTTATCCTCGGCAGCAGCCTTGGCACGTCGCCTACCATCGACCTCTCTCTGGCCGACTACAGCTTCGTGGGCGAGAGCGGCGGCAGCGCGGGCCGGAGCGTCTCCAGTGCGGGCGACGTGGACGGCGACGGGCTCAGCGACCTGCTGGTCGGGGCTGAGGCGATGTCCAGCAGTTCGGGCGCAGGAGTCGGCAGGGCCTACTTGATCCTCGGCAGCAACCTCGGCGTGTCGCCAGTCATTAACCTCTCCGTGGCCGACTACAACTTCCTGGGCGAGAACAGCGAAGACCATGCAGGCTATAGCGTATCTAGCGCCGGCGACGTGGACGGCGACGGGCGGGATGACCTATTGGTGGGAGCCTACCAAAACGACGAAGCCGGCATCGACGCCGGCAAGGCCTACCTCCTGCTCAGCCCCTACTAACCGCCCTCAAGCTCGCACCGTCTACTGCGCGGGCACTGGGGGGTATGCGCCAAGGCGGCATAGAGAAACGCTGCTCAAGAACGGGTCGTACCTACAACAAGAACAGCTGTGTCACCTCGGCGGGTGAGAGCGCGTAATCGTAGAGTTTGACCTCGTCCACTCGACCGTTGCACATGTCGTGGACACTAGCAGACCACCAGGTATCCACACCGATGCCAACGTGGTTGAAGCTCGCGCTGGTGTTGAGTGCAGTCACCATGGAACCGACGGCAACGCCATCGACGTAGACGGTCATCGTAGAACCGTCGTGTGTTCCCACCATGTGATGCCATGAATCCAGAGCCCAGGCTGAAACGCTCGGACTGATGTCATTGCTACATGTAACGAGCATAGGAGCATCATGACTCCCCCCGGCATAATAATTCAGACTGAACGAGGTCCCGCCGCACTGCGGACTTGCGCCACCAAAACCGGCGATCGGATTCACCCCGTCCCCATCGCCGTCCTTCGCGCTCAGGTAAGCCCAGGCAGAGATCGAGCGTGGATTGTTTCCCTGCAAAGCTGCGGGGAAACCAGAAGAAGACAAGAAGTAGTCTCCGCATCCATTCATGGCGTAGGTGTTGCCATCCTGCCCAGCGACGACCGAGGGCGAACCATAGGTCTGCAGTGGGATCTCCCCAACGACATCGATGACTGAGCCTGCCGTATCCAGTGTCTCCATGTCCCAGTAAGAGAGGGGGCATGAACTGTCGGTCTCAAAAGCGGCATAGAGACCCTCTACCCTGGAATCGTTACAGTCTGCAGTCGTCGAGATTCCATCACAGTCGGCATCGCCAGCTACCACCGTCGAGTTCGGATCACCGTCGTCACAGTCTGCTGCGCTAACGGTACCGTCACAGTCGGCATCCTCGGTGATGCTGGTAGAGACGGCGGTCAGGTCATCACAGTCGTTGGCGTTGAGGACGTAGCCTGTGGGCTGGCTACAAGCCAGCTGTGAGCTCGTCGCATCTCCCAGACCATTGCCATTGAGGTCCGCATACCAGGTGTCCGCAACTGCGGGATTGTTGTCCGACAGCGTGTCACAGTCATTGTCGAGACCATCACAAATTTCGAGCGCTCCCGGATGCACCGATGGATTGCCGTCATCACAGTCCTGATCACTCAAGCTTGAGTTGCCAGGAGGAAAACACGCGGCAACCGGCGAGCCAGGATCTCCAAAACCATCGGAATCAGTGTCAAGGAAGTACGTGGTGGATACGCCTTCATCCACCTGGTTATCACAGTTGTTGTCGGCGCCATCACAGACCTCCGCATTGCCAGGAAAGGAACTGGCATCCAGGTCGTCACAATCACTGGCGTCAGAGACGGTTCCAAAGGGAGCTGAGCAGGCCACAATGCTCGCTTGTGGATTGCCGTAGCCGTCGGCATCCGCATCAGCAAACCAGGTGCCCGGAGCAGCGGCTCCTTCATCAACCTGATTGTCACAGTTGTTATCGACCTCATCGCAGACCTCAGGAGCGCCGGGATACACGCCCAGTGCAAGGTCATCACAATCATTGCTGTTGTCCACGTAGCTGGGCGGGCTGATACAGGCTGTGAGCACTGGCAGCA
>CAZEIY010000586.1:0-2796 GCA_964512375.1 uncultured Rickettsiales bacterium
ACAGGGGGCTCGGAGGCGGAATCGAGATCCAACAACACTTGATGAGGCAAGCACCCGACCTCGATCGCCAGCTTCTGGCCGAACTTGTAGGCAAGTACCAAGACCAGGGATACAACCAACCAACCCGCGAACAGCGATATCAACTGCTCCTCAATGTCATAATGGTCATTAGCGATAGTGGTCACGAAGGCCAGAGCCGTACTCATTTGAACGAAGATCAGCAATATCAAGGCCCATCCCGGATTGAAGAAACGCGCCCTGGTCACACTGACAGCTTCGGCGTATAGGTCCGATAAGAGGCGTTATGTTAACTCTGCTGAGGTAGCGGCAGCAGGACATCCTGCGCCTGGACTATGCGCTCTTTGACGGTCTTCCCGAGGATGAACTGGTGTTTACCGACACCTCGTTTCTAGAAAGCCTGGTCTTTGGTGCGCGCGCCGGGCTCGAGGCAGGCCCGAACCTGGATGCCTGGCTCCGTAACAAGCGCTACCAGGCAGTCTTCTTCCTCGACCCCCTGAAAGACTACGAGCAGAGCGCAGTGCGGATCGAATCCGCCGAGATGGCGATGCAGATCAGTGCCCAGGTGCGCGCAGCCTACGAGCACTACGGCTACCGCCTCATTGCCGTCCCCTCGGGCTCGGTGGCCGAACGAGTCGCCTTCATCATCCGCACAATCCTTGATGCCTGATCAGGGCAAGGTCTCTCGGGCTCAGCGAACATAGATGCGGTTGTTCCAGGCACTGGGGCACGCGGGTACGCTATTGAAGTATGTGTTGTTCGTACAGTAGTTACCAACGCAGTCGACCCCAGGCATGCGGCAGGACACGTTGTAGTGGCAGAGACTGCTGTCGCACGGTGCCCGATCGGTGCCCATGTTGGGGGGGTTCCCATTCCAATTCGAGCCGCAGTTGATGCAGGCGCCAAAGCCCGACAGCTTGTCGTTTGTACCGTTCTGGTGGATGGTCGTCAGGCGAATCCGGTCGCTGTAGTTGCCCGTGTTTATGTCGGTGTACAGGCAACTGCCCTGGCGCAAGATCTCGTCCCAGGTGCTTGATGAGCCCGGATCGGAAGCATCGCTTGAGTTAGTTCCACACGACGTATTGTGCCCACCGGGTAGTCCCCCACCGAACAGAGAGTCCCAGGTGCGGCTGGTGCCGAAGGGCCAGCGGCGCCAGCCCAGGGAAGTCCCGGAACTGCCGGTGTTCGCTGACTGGATCATCACGGTAGTACCTGTAAGCCGATAAGCCGCAGGCCCCTTGTAGTCGTTGCTGAGGGCCTGGCCGATGCTGCCGTACTCACTGTTTGTCGCCCAGAACGCATCGTTGGCGTAACCGACGCTGTTGCCATCGGTGGGGGCGATGTTCATGACAAGCGTCCAACCGCCGCCGGCGCTGCTCATCTCGCAGTACGCCTGAATGGTGGAGCCACCATCGGGGTTAATCCAATAGAGGCCGTCGCCCGGATTGTCAGTGCGGTTATCGCGGATATCCAGGCAGTCCAGGGCGAAGCAGGCACTCGCTGTGCCCAGCGACTCACCGGGCTCGTCGGTTACGTTGTCGCAGTCGTTGTCGATGGTGTCGCAAATGTCCGTAGCGCCCGGGTTGATACCGAACTCGGTGTCGTTGCAGTCGCTGCCATCGAGGACAGTGCCGCCCAGTTGGGTGCACGAAAAGGTGCCGGTACTGATGTTGCCGTAGCCATCACCATCATTGTCCAGGTACCAGGTGCTGGCGTCGACGGCGGAATCATCGGATGTACCGTCGCAGTCGTCATCAATGCTATTGCAGATCTCCGACTCGTTGGGATTGATGTCGGCCCCGCCATTGTTTGGATCGTCGTTGCAGTCAGCAGCGTTGTCGGCATAGCCGGTGGGCTGAGTGCACGAAGAGACCGGCGTACCCGCAGCCCCGTAGCCGTCGCCGTCGTCGTCCACGTACCAGTTGGTCGCGTTGAGGGCACCTCCCTCGTCCACTCCACCCACGCAGTTGTTATCCACCCCATCGCAGATCTCATAGCTGGTGGGATTGGTAGCCGCGTTGCCGTCATCGCAGTCCAGGTCGTTGCTCACAAAGCCGGTGGGCTGCGAGCAGGCCGTGCTCACCGTGCCCGCATCGCCGTAGCCGTCGGCGTCGCTGTCGGCATACCAGGTGCTGCCTGCGGCACCGCTGCCGTCGTCGACAAGGGTATTGCAGTCGTTATCCACACCGTCACACAGCTCAGTCGCGCCGGGATAGCTGTTGGCATCCAGCTCAGCACAGTCGGTGGAACTCGCGACATAGCCGGTGGGAGCACTGCAGGCCTGCTGGGTGAGTAGGAAGCCGCCATAACCGTCAGCATCGGCGTCGAAGTACCAGGTGCTCTCATCCGCAGCACCGACATCGATCGTGCCGTCGCAGTCATCGTCGCTACCGTTGCAGACCTCGGTAGCAGAGGGATTGATCGCCGATCCCGTGGTTGGGTCGTCGTCACAGTCGGCGCAGGCAAGGACCAGGTCACCGTCATTGTCGATCTCTCCGCCCACAGCAGTGGTTACCGGGTCGCAGTCGTTATCTATGCCGTCGCAAAGCTCGGCGCTGCCGGGGAAGCGCTGCGCATCGGCGTCATCGCAGTCCTGGTTGCACTCGGTCACGCCGTCGCCGTCGTCATCGATCTCATCGCCGCCCAGGTTGCCGTCGCAGTTGTTATCACTGCCGTCGCAAAGCTCCGAAGCCAGCGGATAGACAGCAGCGTTGGTGTCATCGCAGTCAGAGTCGTCCCCGGCATAGCCCGCAGGAGCAGCGCAGGCATCGGCCGTCA
>CAZEIY010000587.1:0-2792 GCA_964512375.1 uncultured Rickettsiales bacterium
TCGTCGTCATCGAGCACGGTGCTGTCGTCGTCATCGTCGTCGCCAGCACAGTCCGGAGAGCCCGCACAGCCGGGGTCGTTACAGTCGAACAGACCATCCTGATCATTGTCCGCCCCGTCAGTGCACTCGCCCGGCTCATCACCCTCGTAGAGGACAGGCACAAAGTCGTCGTCATCGTCTCCAGCCAGCAACGCGCAAGCCGGAGCAAGCAGCAAGAAGAAACCGAGCGGGACAAGGCGGTGGATTCTCAATGTGAACAGCATGCTCTACTCCTCGCCGATCAGACGGCTCTCGAACTGCAATTGGAGCAAGTACCATAGAGTTCCATCTTGTGACTCGTCAGATGAAATCCGTGCTCCCGGGCCACTACCTCCTGTAGTTCCTCAATCTTCGCATTCTCAAATTCAACTATATCGCCACATGAAGTGCAGATCAGGTGGTCATGATGAGCTTGCTCGGGGACCTCTGCCGTCTCGTAGCGGGCGGGACCATTGAGAAAGTGGCGCTCCGCTGCGATGCCGGATTCGACGAACAGGCGCATCGTCCGATAGACCGTCGCATGACCGATTCCACCACTGCGTTCTCGTACATGACGCACCAGATCATCGATGGAGACGTGGCCACCGCACTCGACAAAGGCGCGTAGAATCTCCTCGCGCTGGCGAGTCTGCTTGAGTCCGTTGTGCACCAGATAACTGAGCAAACGATCATGCAGAAATGAGAAGCCCGATGCTGCAGCGGAGGTTGCCATTGAACTCTTTCAGTGTACCAGCAGAACTTTCGCTATTATTCACCCGAAACCGACTTCTCCTAGGAGCAAAATGAATCGTATCCTCTTCTTCTCTATTGTAGCTATCACTGCCTTGGGCTTTAGCCTCTCTGCCTGCGGAGGCAGCGATTGCGTGGAGGCCTGCGATGGCGACCAGATCCGACACTGTGTAGATGGTGTACTTGGTGATGCCGAAGACTGTGGCGGCGGCATGACCTGCATGGACCACGACGGAGTGCAGCACTGCATGATGCCAATGGGTGATGATGACGACTCCGGCATGAACATGTAGAGAATCCCTTCAGGGAACACTCTTGCTGCTGAAGGCCACCTCCACCAGGTACTCGAACTTTCGGTCTCCGATGCGCACCGCGTTCGTCGCGAGCAGGAGGGGATTGACCAGTGCCGCTGTGGGTCCACGAGCCAGCAGCGAGGCCAGGGGTTCGAGCAGCTTCTCACCGCCACCCAGCAGCGAGATCATCCCCATCTGAATGCGCAACTTGCGGTAGGCCAGGTCGTTCTGGGCGAGCTGTCCTTGCGATGGACCCTGCTCAAGGTGGCCGTTCTCGAGCCTCTCCCTCTCCTCACGGCTCAGCTCGCCGGCTTCCTCTGCCCGGCGCACCATGTCGGTCCCAGGGAAGAAGGTCAGCGGAAACGTTAGAATGCGGTCCGGGTTGAGTTGACGAAAGACCTTCAGGTCCAGCGACCTGTCCTGCTCGCTCTCCCCAGGACTGCCCAGGATCTTGTCGACCGAGAGCCGAATCCCGACCTCCTTGATGACCCGAGCCGTCGCGAACAACTTCTCGTCACTCTCACGCCGATCCATCATGTTGCGGCGGACATCCTGGCTGCCCGACTGCACCCCCATGGTCATCATCCAGCAGCCGGCATCGGCCATGAGCCTCGCCAATGAAGGATCGAGCCCTGAGGGGTAGGTGTAGCACCAGAACGGAAGACCAATCTCGTCTCTATATCGGGGGAGAAAGTCCTCGAGCCAGCGTCTGGGAGAGGTGAACACCTCATCGTAGAAGGCGATGCTCTTCGCGCGACCGCGCGCTTTGATCTCATGCAGTTCCTCGAGCACGCCCTCCACCGAGCGCTTGCGAACCCGGGTCTTGTCGCCGATCTCTGTATAGATGCGGTGATACATCTCCACCGAACAGTACGAACAGCTGTACGGGCAACCGCGAGAGGTCATGCAGAGGTACGTGCTCTCGAGGGCCGGAACCTTGTCGTAGAAGAGTTGGTAGTCACGAACAGGGAGCGCATCTAGATCAACGATGTAGGGACGCAAGGGATTCCGGGTCCACTCCTCGCCATCACGAACCCAACAGTTGGCAATGTCGGTAGCCGCCCGACCGTCTTCGATGGACTCCACCAGCTCGGCAAAGGCCTCCTCTCCCTCTCCCAGAACCATCGCGTCGACCTGCGGGTAGGAAGCGACTACCTCGGGAACGCCGCTCACATGAACGCCGCCAAACACAGTAAGCGCCTCGGGACAGACCTCCTTGATTGCTGCTGCAAGCCCCAGCATCCATCGGAAGTTGTCGGTGTAGCAGCTGAAGCCCACAGCGTCGGGTTGCCAGGCGGCGGCCTGCTGGACGATGCGCGCGCTCAAGTCGAATCGCTCGACGAGCCCCGGTACTCGCACCAGAGGCTCACCTCGGAAGAGTTGCGGGTCATAGGAGAGGCGAACCTCGTGCCCGCGAGCCTTCAGAAAGGAGCTGAGATAGGTGAGGCCGATGTGCTCACTGCTGTTGTAAACAAATAGAACCTTCTTCTTTCGCGGGAGCGACGACAAGAAGGTCTCAGCCCCGGAGCGGCAACGACTGGCGCTGCCGGCGCGTCAAGGCCAGATGGAGCGTGTCCTCGTCGCTGAGCCCGAGCCGCTCGAACTGCAAACCGGACAGTGGAGGCCTCCCGGAGCCATCATCGGCATCACGACGCACGCAGGTTCCGTGCACTGTGATGACCTTGTCGCGTAGGGGGATTTCGACAACGAGCTTGGTCCCCACCGAGAGCT
>CAZEIY010000588.1:0-2791 GCA_964512375.1 uncultured Rickettsiales bacterium
CCGTTTTCGCGTAATCAATTGGGATGCTGAGCGTGCTCTTGTCTTCTCTCGGTCCGGCTTGACTCGGGTGCAGGTCCAGTTCGACGCCGCTGCTGCTTTGGGGCCCGTGCGAGATTGGGTGTCAAGAAGCCTTGGGGCTCCGGTTCTTCACGGCGATTCCACAGTTGATCAGGGCCCCCTGAAATACACCTGGTTCGATGGCCGCGTGTTCTTGGTGCGTCAGCCCATGCAAGAAGGAAGCTATGTGGCCCTCAACGTGCTCGCCCCTCCCCAGTTGGAGCGCGGCCGAGAAGAACAGGCCTTGAGGCGGGAGGTTGAGAGCGCCTCGACTCTTGAAGCCAGGGCTCGTGGTCAGGCAATGCGCGACGGAGGGGGAGGCATGATCGCCTTGGGCGCAATCATGCAGGCAACGGGGGTGATTCTGGCAGTCGCCGGCGTTATGGAAAGCAACTTCCAACTCGTAGGAGTCGGGACAGCGGTGGGGCTTAGCGGAGTCCCGGTGATAGGGATTGGCATTCCGGTTCATGTGGTGGGAATGGTGCGATACCGAAAGAGCTTGTCAGACAACTCATAAGGTGGATTCCCGGTGGTTCAGAGCCTCTCCCCTGGGTACCGTTGAAGGAGCTGTCTAACAAGTCTCCAGAGGTACCCAATGGCCGAGACCACAAGTTGCGAAGTCTGTGGATCTGAGTTTGAGGGCGAGGCCTTCACTCTATCGGCGCTGACCGAACCGCCGAGCTTGCTCGCGGCCTGTGAGACCTGCGCCAGCTCTCCCTACATCACCATTCGCCATGAGGGCATGCAGATACGTATCGACCGGGATGACTACATTTGTGCAGACCATGAGCGGCTACACATCGCCCTGGACAAGATCAGCGAGGAAATGGACTACCTCGGCTGGAGCCTCGAGGCGGTGCGGCTACACGCCGGCTCGGATGCCGTGAGTGAGCCCTACGAGGAATAGTGCGGACAGCTGGCCGTTGTCTTTAGTTCTTGTTGTTCGACCTGATCACCTTCATTCCCTCGACCGCTCGACCACAAATAGTGCACTCGGTGGGGAAGTGTTTGATGGTGCGCTTGAGAAAGCTTGTGCCGCAGCCGCAGTGCAGGTCGAACGTGAGCTCGCGAAGCTCTCGCAACGGGATCTTGGGCTCGAACTCTGTGGCCATTCGCCAGGCGCTCAGCTGAGTGAGTGTCATGTACGCCTCCTTCTCGAGCAGATGAGTTTTAGTGAACCAGCTCCTCTTCGAGCTCATGGGCCAGGCCGTTCTGGAGCATGGCCTGCACCAGAGAGGTGGCCTTGAGCTCGGCCGTGTCGCCGGAGACCTCGAGGTGAACCCCGAGCATGTCTCGGGCCATACCGGCTGCCCAGTCGACGTACTCCGATAGCGTGATCCGCTGAGCGGCAAAGGCCCGCTCGTGCATTTGCTGCACCACCTCGGTCGGGGTTCCGGAGTAGATGCGTTGATCGGCATGGATGCGAATTCTCATGGCGTCCTCCTTGGCTACTCCATGACCTTCGCATGTCACCGGGACAAGACCTGTCCTGGGTTGAGTGCAGGGGTAAACATGGATTTGGCACATACCCCCAGCCCCCAGAGACCCAACCCTATGCGCTAGGCTTCGAGGTTGGAGGCCGCCCATGACTCGTCCCTATCCTCAGTTTCTGCTTGTCGCCCTGCTCTCCCTGGCTATGGCGGGCTCTGCATGGGCCGTGCCGACGAGGCTGAGCCAGCAGGGACGGCTTCTCGATGTGGGTGGTGGCCCTTTCGCTGGAACCCACACGCTGATCTTCTCGCTGTACGACTCCGAGACCGGCGGCAACGAGGTCTGGCGCGAGGAGCGATCTGTGGACTTCGAGGATGGCTACTACTCGGTAGTTCTGGGGGAAGTGGAGCCTGTCGATGACCTGCTGTTCGCGGCGGGTGCGGTGTGGCTCGAGTTGACCGTCGCCGGCGTCGTACTCAGCCCACGCCAGGAGGTCGTCTCGGTACCGTGGGCGCTGCGGGCGACCAGCGCCGAGCACGTCGATGGTGGTGTTGTAGATGCTTCCGAACTCAGCGTCGGAGGAGTGACGGTCATTGACAGCACGGGCACCTGGATAGGTCCCACACCCAGCGTCGACTGGAGTGAACTCTCGGGCGTTCCAGGAGACATTGCGGATGGCGACCAGGACGGTGACATCCTAGCCAACCTCAATTGCAGTAACGGTCAGGTGGCGAAGTGGGACGGGAGCGGCTGGTTGTGTGCCGACGACGTGGACACGACCGACCCGAACACGGACACGCTTGCCGCGATGAGTTGCCTGAACGGACAGATCGCTCGATACAGTACCGCCAACACCAATCAGTGGGTCTGTGATGAAGAGACCGTAACTTCGAGCTTGTCATGGAATGCAATCACGGACATTCCGGCTGATATTGCTGATGGTGACCAGGATAGCCAACTCACAGAACAGCAGGTTGAAAGTTTCATCACAAATGCGGCTTTGGATCTGGATCCAGGCACTACCGTGGGTGGGGCGCCTCTGGTAACCGGCACGACTAACTGCACTCTCACGGCGTCCGATGGTGGGATGGCGGCCCTACAGTGTGGAAACCAGCAAATCCTGGTTCGCACTTACCTGCCCTTTACCCAGGTCGATTCGGGGTCTGCTCATACCTGTGGGATTCAGGCTGGGGGGAGCCTGCTCTGCTGGGGGTCGGGTTCTGATGGACGACTTGATGCGCCTGCTGGTAGCTATGTCCAGGTTAGTTGCGGCCATATGCATTCGTGCGCCCTCTCTGCGGGG
>CAZEIY010000589.1:0-2785 GCA_964512375.1 uncultured Rickettsiales bacterium
GGAGGTCACTTCGGGACACCGTAGCCAGCCTCCCGTGACCCGGCAAGGGCACCGTCGGGGGGCCAGTCCGCCCGCATCACTCGTCCAGGACGAGGACGGTACGGGAATCAGCCCACTGCTCGCTATCCAGGCTGACAGTGACCTCTACTCGGAGTTCCCGGTCGATGACTTCGGTGGCGTCCGCGATATCGAAGACCAGCCGGTCCCCGACCCGCTCCCAGCCGTCGTCTGTGGGCCGCACAAGGCGCTCCTGCAGCAGGGCCTCTGTGACGAAGCTGAGCTGCGCCCCGCTCTCAGGGTCTGCGCCTGAGTACGACAGGTGGACTCCATCGGGACCGAAGCCGCCAAAGCGCAAGGCAAGATCAATGTGCCAGCCACCCTGTGCGCCGTGCACGAGTTCGATGGAGTCACCCTCTGCCAGGGAACGGAAGCTGCCCAGGCCGGCGCCAAGCTCGAGCCAGGGCGGCCCGGTGTCCTCAGTAACACAGGCGCTCCCGGTCAACATCACTGAAGCCAGCAGCGCAAGGGGTATGCTCTGTCTCATGCGCACCTACCTCGCTCTCATCGCGATCCTACTTCACATGGGCTGTCAGGACTCGAGCTCGGACTCAGAGCCGACCTACGGCGACCCTCAGCCACCCATGGGCCGCATCCTCATCGAAGAACTCTTCTACGCCGGCTCACCAGAAGCTGCCGGCTCCGACCACTACAACGCCGACCAGTTCATCGAGCTCTACAACCGCTCGGACGAGCCGGTAGACATGGGCGGCGTGCTACTGGGAGACGTGTACGGACTCGCTGGCGAGATCAACCCAGGCTACTCGCCCGATAGCTACGCGAGCAGCGATCCCGAGCGGCTCTACTTCGAGAACCTGTGGCGCATTCCCGGCGAACCCGGCGAGGTCATCCTGTACCCCGGGGAGACCCTGCTCATCGCCCAGGATGGCACCAACCATCAGCCCTTCTCCCCCGTCGATAGCAGCGGCGCCGACTTCGAGGCCTTCGTCGCCAGCAGCGGCAACGATGAAGACTACGCGGTGGCCAACCTCGAGTCGGTGCACTACACGGCCGGCTATGACTGGCTGATGACTGTGTTCGGCCCGAGCGTCGCCCTGCTCGAGCCAGGCAGCGAGGACGACCTGGATGACATCACCACCGACGATGGCTGGTGGGATCTGAAGTCCGTACCGATCGGCAGAGTGATCGACGCCATCGACACACTCATGGACGGCGACAGCGGCGACTATAAGCGCCTCCCGGCTGCGGTCGATGCGGGCTTCATCTATGTCTCAGACACCTACAGCGGCGAGTCGGTCCGACGGATTCTCGAGGACGGCGTGCCCGTCGACAGCGGCGACTCCAGTGTGGACTTCGAGCTCAGCGTTCCCAGTCCCTACGGATTGCGATGAGTGCTGGTCCCCTGCGCGTCCAGCCGGGGCTGCTGATTCCCGAGACCGAGCTCGACGAGAGCTACTCCCGAGCCGGCGGACCCGGCGGCCAGCACGTCAACAAGGTGGCAACCCGCGCGAGCTTGAGCTGGAACATCGCCGCCAGCACCGTGCTCCGTCACACCCAGCGATTACGACTGCTCGACAAGCTCAGCTCGCGCCTGAGCGGTGGGGGCGTGCTGAGCGTTCATGTGTCCTCGAGCCGCAGCCAGAGTGCTAACCGACAAGAGGCCAGGGAGCGGCTCGCCGAGTTGGTGCGCGCCGCCCTGGTCGTACAACGAAAGCGCCGCGCAACTCGGCCAACCCGCGCGTCTCGCGAGCGACGCCTGAACGAGAAGAAGCGAAAGGGCGAGCGCAAGCGCGGTCGTCAGCGCTTGCGAGAGGATTGAGTCCGCGTTACTTCCCACACCGCTCTCGAGAGCCGGTGCAAACCGCTCCTCGACTCACATCACAGAACAAACGAAAGTCCAATGAACGCCCACCAGCTACAGCAACAGGCCTGCGCACGAGGGAAATTCACCCACCTCGACCCGAGCACCGGCTTCATGGTCTTTACCGAGCTCGGGCTGCGCAGGCGCGGAGACTGTTGTGGTAGCACATGCAGGCACTGTCCCTTTGATTATGAGAACGTGCCCGAACCTGTACGCGCCGACTTGCTGCGCGCCAGGGTTCAGGGAGGCCACAGCGGCTGATGAGAGCGCGGGCGGGAGTGTTCAGCTTGATCTGTGCAGCCATGGCTCTGTGGCTGTGGATGGGTACTACCTTGGCGCCAGCGCCAGCGCCCGATCTCGCGCCAGGAGCGGTACAGCGGATAGCCTGCCTGGACCCGGGCATCACCGAAGTCATCCTGCAGCTGGACGCAGCCTCTCTGTTGGTCGCCCGCCCGAGCCACACCGGTGAGTTTGACGCGATCGCCCATCTTCCGGCAGTAGGCACTGGCATCACCCCCAACTACGAGGGCATCGTCCGGGCCAGGCCCGACCTGATCCTGACCAGTGGAGACCGCGGCTCTGTCTTCGATGACCTCAGCGCCATCGCCCCCACCACCGCGCTGCCCTGGCTGTCCGTGGCTGATGTCGCAGGTGGGATTCGTGCCGTGGGCTCGGCCGTGGGCCGAGAGGCGGCTGGGGAGCAGCTGGCTGGAAGAGTCGAGCAGGGCCTCGCCGACCGAGTCACCCCGACCTCGCCAACTGTGCTGCTGCTCATTGGCGCCCCAACCGAGACCCACCCCGACCTCTGGTACATCAAGGACAATTCCCTGCACGGCGCTGCCCTGCGCGCCGCCGGAGGCAAGAACGCAATCTCAGCAGCCACAATGGGCACCGCATCGATTTCAG
>CAZEIY010000590.1:0-2775 GCA_964512375.1 uncultured Rickettsiales bacterium
ACGCCACGTCCACCAAAGTCACGGATGCAGTTGATGCCGCGCACATTGTATGCAGCCTGCTCGCGAGCGTTGATGTTGTAGGCAAGACCCTGAATGCCGGCGACGGTCTCGTTAGCCGGAGCCTTGTGGACTCCACGAGTGCCGTCAACCCGCGCGAAGATGCCGGCCATGAAGCCCGAAGGCGGCACGGTAACTTCCGTTGCGAAGGTCTTTTCCTTGTCATTGAACGGGTTGGCCACCTTGAGCCAGGGCACGTACATGGCGCCAAAGCCCTTGTCCGAGGACGGCAGCAGACCTTCCTTCTCGATCTCCTCGCCCTGCATCCGATCCTTGGGACCGTCGATGATGGCGAAGCAATCAAAGCGCTGCTCGCAGTACTCAAGAACTTCCTTCTGCTGGTTGTGGGACAGTCCCGGGCCAGCGAGGATCTGCAGGTCGTTCTCAAGATCGTCGAAGGCGCCCAGACCCTCGCGCGGCTGCGCGGGATTGATCAGGGGCACATCCGAGCTCTCTGCGCAGAGCAGGTAGGGATAGGCGATTCCGCCACCATTCTTGAAGAAGCCGGACACACTCATCACGAAGTTGAAGACTTCGCGGACGTTCAGGAACTTCAAGTAGGCATCCTCAAGCGCCTCGGGATCGCTGCGCAGGCTGGTGTTGCCATAGAGCTCGATCTGCAAGGTCTCGAAGAAGGACCGCATAAAGTTGTTGAACTGCGTGGGGTTGGTGACCTTGGTTGGACCCACCGCAAAGCGGGTGAGGCCGCCAGCGACCTTGCAGTCGGAACCACCGAAAGCGGCCACGACGTCAGGCACAGAACTCGGCGCGTACTTCTCGATGGCGCCAGCTGTGCTCAATTGGTCGATGAGAGAAGCGATAGCAGCACGATCGCGGGTTAGGACCCCGCCCTTGGCATCGACGTTGGCGGCCGAGGTCTCGACCTTGGCCTTGCCCATCTCGATGGTAGCTTTGTCGCCCTTGACGGTCACCTTGGCCTTGCCGCCGAAGAGCTTGCCCCAGCTGTTGAGGTCGGAGACATCTCCACCACTCAGACCCAGACCAGCAATCAGGCTACCGACATCCTCGACCTTGGCCTTGGCATCGGGAGCGAGGTCACCGGAAAGACGCTTGAGCTGCGACTCACCCTTGGAGTTGTTCCATCGAACCTCAGAGAAGGCTGAGATGGGGATCACTCCGAGAAAGCCAGCATTGGACGTCGAGACAGCCTCGAGCGGCTTGCTGCCGGACTCCATTTCCTGAATGTAGACACCGGGTGTCTGATAATTGGGCATGTACTATCACTCCTTCTCAAGGAAAATTGGTCGCAGGAATCGAACATCCTGGGGCCGAAAGCGCCTTTGCGCAGGTTTGAACTTCAAATCAGCAGGTCGAACTCGTCGGTGGGGCGGCACCATTTCGGGCCGAGGCCTTCTCGCGATCTGTTCACGCCTGTCAGATTCCCTCTCGAAATTGGCTGGATCAGGGACCCAGTCCACGTTGCTTCGCCACAAAAGAAACCACGACACCGGTAGGAGATCCCCCTCTTCGCCGTTCCACGGACCGGAAAAATACCTAATCGGCCGCATCGACGCTACCCCAGCCATGTTTTCACCGGACATTGCGTCAACCAACTCTTCGCGGACGGCGGTGCGATAGCCGACCTGCGCACCCCATTCCGCGCGAGCCAGTGCGAAATTCGCCGCACCGATGACACCTCGTCCAGCCCTGCTGCGGCGTTCCGCAAGTCGCTCTTCCAGGCGCCTGGCGAGGGGTCCGACGTCCGCTTCGTCAGCGCTGCTCATGCCTTGATGTCCACGGTAGGCCCCTTGAGGGTGACTCCAGCGCTGCCCTTCACATCGACCTTGCCATCCGACTTCATCTCCATATTGGACCCGGCCATGTGCTTGTACGAAGCAGATGCCTTGAGCTCCATGTCCGCACCCGCCTCGATGGTCAGCGTGCCGCCCACCGTGATAACAACGTCCTTGGCAGCGGTCATCTTGATCGCACTATCGCTGGACAGCATCTCGAGCTTGGTCTTGCCGTCTTTGCTCTCGACGGTGATGTGTTCTCCACCGCTCTTGTCGTTGGCGATGAGGTGATGACCGGATCGCGAATAGAAGACCCGCTCGTCGTTGTTGCCGTCCGCATTGTCGAAGGGCGGCTTCTCCTTGCCGTTGTGGACCGAGCCGATCACAACCGGCTGATCAGGGTCCCCGTTTACGAAGCGAAGCAGCACCTCGTCTTCCTTCTCGGGGAGGCAGGCGAAGCCCATCTCCTTGCCGGACATCAGGGTGCGCACCCGTGCCCAGGCGCTCTCGATATCGCCGCTAGGGGTCACGAACTTGACCTGTACGCGATAGATACCTTCGGGGTCCTTGTTGTCGACGACCGTCCCAACCTGGATGCCGACAATTCGCTGTCCAAGGTTCTCGGGTCGAAAAGCCTGCATCGTTCGAACTCCCGCCTGTCGCTCAGATCTGCCTCTAGTTGAGGCTGACCGTCGCCCCTTTGACTGTGACGCCTCCGCCACCCTGGACCGTGGCCGATGAGCCAGCAGAAGCCTCCAGCGCTGAGCCCGCCTTGAAGGTGGCATTGCTGCCCGCCTTCATCTCGATGTCCTTGGCCTCGACCTTGAAGTTCGAGTCGGCCTTGATGTTGATGTCACCCTTAGAAGTGATCGAGATCGTCTCACTGGAGGAGTCCATCTCGATGATGAGTCCTCCGCTCTTATCGGTAATCGTGATCTTCTCACTGCCAGACTTGTCGTCGATC
>CAZEIY010000591.1:0-2774 GCA_964512375.1 uncultured Rickettsiales bacterium
CCCCTACCTCAGCAGAGTTAACATAACGCCTCTTATCGGACCTATACGCCGAACCGGCCACTACTCTGAACGCCAACGCGGATGACGACGACCTGGAACTTGAGCCTGACAAGGAGTAACTGGTGCTGCAGGCCGGGCGTCCCGGTTCCGGGCTTTCGATGCTACCTGCCAGTACAGCGGGTAAAGTAACGATTGTCGGTGACGCAGGCTCGCCTTTTTCGAACCGTGCACCTCTGGTATCTCGCTCCCCTGGGGGGCGGCATGTTGGTGCTTCTCGCCGGCTTCTTTTCCGAGTTAGGTGGCGATGACCCCATCTTGTGGCTCTATTCCGCCCTATTGCGCCAGCAGTTCTCTGGCGGCATAGGCCACCGGCACCGACTGGTCGGTACTTGCAGCCGCTGCTTCGGCTTTCAGTTCGGCGTCGACAGCCGGATCCCATGCGGCCAGGGCTCGCCAGGCCGAAGCCCGAAGCATGGCTGGCAAAGCGGCGTTTCTGGCAGTGGCCAGGAGGTAGCGACGGTTCTGTTCGTCGGGCCACAATGCCAGGGCCTCGACCGCGCGAGCCCGTACCACCAGATAGGGGTCATTCTCGGCGATCCACTCCACGGCTTGCCGGGCGCCGCGGGTCTTGCTGAGGGTGTCGCGGTTCGGGAGATCCTTGACGTGTCTCGCAAGCAACAGTGCTGCAATGCTTTCGACAGCTTCAGGCCTGGCGCCACCGGAGTTCGCCCTGGCAGAGCTGGAGATAGTAGATGTAGGCGCTGCCTTGTGGGGGGGCTGGTGGCTCCTGGTACTCGCCGGGCCAGGGCCAGCGGTCCCTGCAGGATCGCTGCTTGTGCTGTTGCCGGTAGTGTCCTGTCCCGGGTGCTGTGCTGGTCCAGCCTCGACACATCCGAGCATGCCGGCGCTGCCTAGCAAACACAGTGCGAAATAAAGAGATTGATGTGCTGTCATGGGGTCCTCTCAAGGGCTTGTCTGGTTGCTGATTTCAGAGCTCATTGCCAGGCGGGGCTGACAGACATCACACTCGCCTGGTGCGTGCTGATTTCATCTTGGCTCCAGGCGCTCGAGGCAGCCCAGAACATGACGTTGTCACTACCTAGGCCGTGACACTCCATGGGGTCGAGCATGCCGTCGCCGTTGTGGTCGGCAGAGGGTGGGCATTCGGGCGTGTCACCGATGGGGTCGTGCATGCTTCCGTCGCTCTCTGTGGTGTGGAACAGGCCGATCTGGTGCCCCACTTCGTGGACCAGTGTTTCAGCGAGCAGTTGCGTCAGCAGGCTCCCCGAGGAAGATCTGTGGCCGTCTATTGAGACCACTACCCCCGATGAAGGGGTGCCCTGCACACCTATGGCCCCGGGCATTCCCGAGGCGATGCCCAGGAGCGGTCGGTTCAGGAAGTCGGCGATCAGGAAGATGTTGATGCTTGTCGAACTACAGTCCGTCGAGGTAGAGCGGAGTTCGTCGATTTCGGCGCCATCACTGGTGATGTAGGGGCCCGCAGCAGTGGTCACGATGTCGTAATTGACGTTTCCCAGTTGGCCCGCGCCATTGTTCACAAGTAGTGAATTGATCTGGTTTACCGCCGGAGCAACTTCAGCCTGCGTGACTCCTGCGCCGTCGACGATGACCACGTTCAGGTCCCACTCGCCCGAGGGTGTGCCGCGCTGCGATCGGATGTTGAGGTAGCCCTTTTGACCGGTCAGGTCGGTGCCGAGGGCTACTGGCCTCACGGCAAGACATCCGGGGGTCGGTGCCGTCCATTCATTGTTGGGCAGCACCCAACCGCCGCCGACGTTAGGCATGTGCTGAAGCGGTGCCGTGAGCCAGGACCCCGCAACACTGCCGGACCAGTCGAACAGGGGGGTTCCGTCTAGTTCAACATAGGCAAAACCGGTGGTGGCTGTGTTGCCATCGACACTGAGCGCGAGGCTCTCAATATCTGCTGGGACACTCAGGTAGACCCAGTCACTGTAGGAGGCTGCGCAGTTGGCGCTGTAGTTCCAGTCAAGGTCTACGGACTCCAGGGAGTTGGTGCCAGCGACGCCGATTTCGGGCGCATTGGCGGGACACGACGGGGTGAGTGAAGGGCAGGCGGTCTGGGACGAGCCACTGCCGCTGGAGTAGTCCGGGCTGCAGTCGGGCGCGGGTCCTGCGGTGTCGTCATCGTCGCCTGCGGTGTCGTCATCGTCGCCTGTCGTGTCGTCGTCATCGCCCGAGTTGATGTTTGTGTCCAACGCGATGGTCAAGACGTAGTTCGTGGGCTGGCCATCCCAGCAGGCAATCATGAACTGGGTGTCTCCCGTCAGCAGTGCCACGCCGGCCTCAGGGCCGCTGTGCCCCCAGTCGTACAACTGCAGTACAGAGCTGCCGGAAGCGTCGCCGACCCACGCGTCCAGATCGCTGGAGCCTCCGGTCCATGACAGCTGGATGTCTACCTGACCCGCGCAGGTGGACTCGACGAAAAACCAGTCGTGATCGCCTGTCCAGGTGCTTCCATTGTTCCCGCAGGAGCTAATGGAGCCGTTGATGACGATGTTGGCGCCGGATGGACTCAAGTGATTTTGGTTTGTCGGGACGTTGTTGGGTTCGGATTCCCATACAGAGATGGCAGCAGCGCCACATACAGGGGACTGTGCGGTGTCGTCGTCATCTCCTGCGGTGTCGTCGTCATCTCCTGCGGTGTCGTCGTCATCACCTGCGGTGTCGTCGTCGCCTGCGGTGTCGTCGTCATCACCTGCGGTGTCGTCGTCATCACCTGCGGTGTCGTCGTC
>CAZEIY010000592.1:0-2772 GCA_964512375.1 uncultured Rickettsiales bacterium
GCCTTCTTCTGAGCCTCTGCCTTCTTCTCAGCCTCTGCCTTGGCCTTCTTCTCGGCCTCTGCCTTGGCCTTCTTCTCGGCCTCTGCCTTGGCCTCCTTCTCAGCCTCAGCAGCCGCTTTTTCCTTAGCCTTCCGATCACGTTCAGCCTTACGCTTGTCGCGACTGCTTGGCTTCGGAGCATTGGCCTTCTCAGCAGCAACAGCAGCTTCTGCTGCACTGGCAACAGCGGCCTCTTCACGCTCCTTCAATCGCAACCGAAGGTCCTCGGCCGCCGCGATCGGCGCGTCTCCCTGGTAGAGATCGAGATAGGTCAGTAGCCAGGACTCAGCATCATCAAACTGACCCATACCCTCATAGGCGATAGCCTTGACCACCATGGCCGTGTAGAGAGCTGGATTCAGGCGGAGGGCAGAGTCAGCAGACTTCATGGCCTTCTGCCACTTCTTGTCCTCAATCTCCTTCCAGGAGAACTCCAGTTGACGAGCCGCTTGACCTGCTAGCAGATCCTCAGCCAGCGCTGGACCCGGCGCGAGAAACGCCGACGGCATGGCCAGGGCGATGGATAAAAGCAGAAGCGAGCCAACCGGGCGGGTTGCCGTTCGCTCGGCGCTGCGACGTCGACGACGACTGATTAAGAGGAACAGAAGCAAGAGCGCGTAAGGGGAGGAGCCGACGGCAGGCGCCATCGACGCCGAGCAGCTACTGCATCCAGCAAATACAGTTGGCGGATCACCCGAATAATCACTGATTAAGGTCGGCGCGCCCGTTGAGCTGCTGTCATCGTCATCGCCAGAGGTGTCATCGTCATCGCCAGAGGTGTCATCGTCATCACCAGAGGTGTCATCGTCATCACCAGAGGTGTCATCGTCATCATCTCCCGGCGCACAGTCCTCATCATCCAGGTCTCGGTAGCCATCACAGTCGTTGTCGATGTCGTCATCGCAGAGCTCATCGGCGCCCGGGTTGATCGCACCATTGAGATCGTCGCAGTCGGCCGCATCGGGACATTCGGGGTAAGCAGAGTCTGCCCATCCATCGTCGTCCCAGTCAGCCGAGTCGGGAGTAAGACTCAGATCGCAGTCATTGTCGACCCCGTCACAGTAGACCTCAGCCAGCCCCGGATTAACGTTGACATTGCCATCGTCACAGTCGCCATCGCAGGTGCTGACGCCGTCTGCATCGGCATCAAAGTTAGCAACTGCGTTGTTCGGATCGTTGTCGTCACAGTCGAGATCCGCGGTGATTCCATCGTCATCGATGTCAGCACAGGCCTCGCAGGTCTCCAGCTGCCAGCGGTAAGCAACCACCGGATCGAAGGGGGAGACTGTACCGCTGCCAGAGTTCCACCCAATGGATTGAGGGAAGGAGGTGCTGCTGCTCGAATAGCTGGAAACCCAGCTTCCAAAGGCCGTCTGTTGGCCCGGGCCAGCATTCCCACTAATCACGAAACCATCGATGTTGGCAGCACCGCTCTCACCGAACCAGGCCAGGATCAAGTAGTGGCTACCGGCTACCAGCTCGGCATCCATGGGTCCCGCATCCCAGATGATCTGGCCATCTCCCTCAACCTCGACCTCGGCATCCTGCTCCAACTCGAAGGGCCCCTCGGCCCCGGCGGTCGACTTGTAGAGTCCAAACCGGACCTCACTTCGAGGCTCCACGTTAAAGCCCAGGCCAGCGAAACGAAGCAATGTGTTCCTCTCGACAAAGAACACATTGCCGAACTCCGACTGGTGGGGAGAGACCGTAGTAGTGCCTTCGACGTTGTCCCTATCGAGCACACCGCGAACTGTTATCAGCGCCTGGGGAACGAGGTGGCCGGTGGAGTGCGTCAAGCTGATATTGGATGTCCCGCTACTACACCCCGAATAGCAATAGCCATTGCCGAGAGTGGTACCCCACGAGGGATGCGTCAGTGTGCTCGCAGTATAGAAACGCGAGCTCACCGCCGGATCTTGAGACCTGATACCAATGAAGTAGGTCTTGCCAGCCTCCAGTTGTTCAGAGAACAAGCTTCCGGCTGTCAGATCTTCAGCACTACTCGAAGAGCTTCCCTGCAGATAAACAACACCCGAGCTAGGCTCTTCACAGGTGTAGTTCGACTGTCCGGTGGGTATGGAGCACTCGCGCACCTGGAGGGACGTCGAGTTGTTTGGCTGCCCATTGACCCTGACCGTCTGCGCAACCCCATGCAGGACGACATCCTGGTCAACACTGTAGAGATGTCCTTCGAACAGGGGCTCGTTCGCGGTAAGGGTTGACGAGGAGAGATCCACAACACTCGGCGGGTCGGTTCTGAAAGTGTCCCCAACGCTTACTTGCAACCGCATGTACGGCAGACGATTCGAGACCGCGAAACTCTGCGTGGAGCCTGTTGCCGGGCTCTGACCCGCTGTAGCGATCACCCTGCCGAACACGGTGTTCTCACTGGGCGGGTGGTTGCCCGACACAGAGGCCCACTTCCACTGGATCTGAGTTTGGGGGCCCCAGCAGGTCGCGAGCCCGTACTCCTTGCCGCTCTCTAGAGTGACCACCATCGTCGGGCTGGACTCCCAGCCAAAGCTGGAAAGGGATCCACCAACCGTACCGACCTTGGTACGAGTCAGTTCGTCACGACGGACGAAATCATTCGAGCTGTTCTTCTCGTAGATCTCAAAAGTGAGTTGCTTGTCGTTCGAGTGGTCCAGGAACTGCGACCAACCCATGAGTGAGACCTGCGACTGGACCTCAAGTCGGACCAGAATACAGTGGTCGGACTCGTCGCCGGTATCG
>CAZEIY010000593.1:0-2770 GCA_964512375.1 uncultured Rickettsiales bacterium
GCGGGTCCGTGATGTAGCCAACATCATCGACACCTTCAAAGAACTGTCCATTCTCTCACGCTTCGAGGGCGAACAGGCGGCGACCCTGTCTATCAGTAAGAAGGCAGGCGGCAACTCAATCCAGCTCATCGAGAAGATCCGAACTGTCGCTGATGACTATGACAAGCAGCTAGCTGGCTCTGCCCACGTCTCGATCACGGGCGACACGTCCGTTCAGATCGGCAACCTCCTCAGCGACCTCCAGAACAACGCGCTGCTGGGAATGACCCTGGTAATCATGGTGCTGTGGATTGTCCTTGGGCTGCGCAATGCCCTGATCACAGCCATGGGTATCCCTCTCGCATTCCTGGCTACCTTCATCTTCATGTGGCTGACTGGTGCCACCCTCAACGGAAATTCGCTGTTCGGACTGGTCCTCGTGATCGGCATTATCGTCGACGACGCCATCGTGCTGGTAGAGAACTGCGCTCGACATCGGGGGCTGGGCAAGAGCCGGGTAGAGGCGGTGGTTGATGGCATCGCCGAAGTGGCAACGCCCGTGCTCGCGGCCATCTTGACCACGGTCGCCGCCTTCCTGCCCCTGATGCTCATGCCGGGAATCATGGGGCGCTTCATGAGAATCATCCCGCTTGTGGTGGCGATGGCCCTCATCGCCAGCCTGGTCGAGGCGCTGCTGTCCCTGCCCTGCCACATGCACCAGTGGGGCGAGCAGGACCCTGAGTACCTCAGCGCACGCACCAGCTCCTTTCAGCGATTTGTTGCGCCCTACCTGAAGATTCTCAGCTGGCTCATTTCTGCTTCGATCCCATACCTCAATGAGTTGTCGGGCAAACGCAAGTTCGCCTGGCGGTTGGCCGGGTGGTTGCTGTCAACACTTCCCCTGTGTCTGATCGCTGCTGGCGTCGGCGGAGGGCTCGCCTATGGATTTCTCGGTCAGGGTGAGAGGCTCGACCCCGTGCCCCCCGGTGTCCCCCTCTCTGCATTGGCCACTGGTGCAGCCTTTCTGCTTGCAGTGGTCGGGGCCAATGCGCTGACCCGACGGGATCTTCCCGGCAACTACGGCATGCAGCTAGCCAACGTGCTGGGCGTCGGGACTACCGCCCTCATATTCTTCTTGAGCGTACCGGCCATGATGTTCGCAATATTCGGACCCACGGGAGCAGCGTTAGGCTTTGCTATCCCCGGAGCCGCAGCAGTATTCCTGGCCGTTATCTTGGCAAGCAGAGGGACGCTGCCCTCCCAGATTAGAGCGATCTGGACGCACTGCAGACACGTGCGTTACTCCGTACTGTCCGCCGTGTACCTCGGCATGATCCCTGCCGCCATCGGCATCGGCGCCAGCGTCGGCCTGGACCTCTTCGGCGCCGAAGAACAGCCTCAATTTTCGGTGCGCGTGCGAATGCCCGAAGGCACAGGCCTGGAACAGACCGACCGCGTCCTCCGTGAGCTCGAGCGGACGACTCGAGCTGTTGTCCCCAAAGAGGACCTCGTCACGATCACCTCATACAGCGGCCTGCTCATGACCGAGAACGAGTGGTTCATCAAGAGCAGCGTCGGCGGCCTGATCGTCAATCTCGCCGACGCTAGTGCACGGGAGCGAAGCGTCGATGAGATCGTCTCGAGCATCCGACCTCAGTTGAGCATTATCCCCGGGCCCGACTCTATCGAGATCAGGGCCCTCAAGGGCGGACCACCAACAGGTGGTGACGTCTCGCTCAAGGTGCAGGGGCCGAGCCTTACCCGACTGATCGAATTAACTGAAACGATCAAGGCTGAGATGGCACAGGTCGAAGGGATCACTGACATCCGCGACGACTGGGTCATGGGTAAGAAAGAGCTACGAGTCGAGGTGGATGGTGACAGAGCCGCCCTGCTTGGTGTGACTGAACGAGATGTTGGAGTGGCTCTACGCGCAGCGTTTGATGGCATCGAGGCAACTCGCTACCACGACGCAGACGAGGACGTTCCGGTAGTCGTGCGCTACGCCGAGCAGGAACGCAACGACCTCAGCTGGGTTGCACGCACCCTGGTGCCCTCGATGAGTGGCCTCCTGGTGCCGTTCGGTGAGGTTGCAAGCCTCGACTACTCGCGCAGCATCGACGCAATTCGGCACTTCGACGGCGAGCGTTCCATCACTATCGAAGCCAGCGTCGACCGCACGGTGACGACGCCCATTGACGCCACCCGCAAAGTCCGGGACGCCCTGGAAGGATTCTCGAGCACCAATCCTGGCTACCGCATCAACTTCACCGGTGAGTTCGAAGAGTTCCAGGACAGCCTGCACTCGCTGCTCTACCTCGGGATTCTCGGACTGCTTCTGGTGTATCTCATACTCGGCGCACAGTTCCGCAGCTTCCTGCAACCCGCCATCATCATCGGGTTCACCTTCCCCGGCGCTCTGCTGGGTGCCTCAACCGCGCTATTGATCTCGGGAACTCCCCTGTCGATCCTCACCATGTACGGCGTCGTTGCCCTGTTGGGAATCGTGGTCAACGACTCTCTGGTGTACATCTCGTTCATGAACGACGCGCGGGACCGGGGCGCCAACGCCGAACAGGCCATTCTGGAGGCCGCGAGAGTGCGTCTGAGACCCATCGTGCTGACCACGGTAACGACGGTATTTGGCCTGCTTCCCATGGCCCTTGGCATCGGCGGAAAGAGCGTTGCCTGGGGTCCCCTCGCCACCACAATCGTCGCCGGTCTGCTGTTCGCGACCGCCACCACCTTGCTGGTAATTCCGCCTGTATACCGTTGCTTCGCAGACATCGGG
>CAZEIY010000594.1:0-2764 GCA_964512375.1 uncultured Rickettsiales bacterium
CGGGGTGAGGGCTTCGCAGAGATCATCACCCACGACCCGGTTCGCGACGACCTCGACTTCTTCATCCTCCAGTTCGACTACCAGTGCGCTGATCCGGCGAACTGCACCAACGTGGAGCTATTTTCGAAGCAGTTCGAGTCGGGGTGGCAGGGATACACGGTCTACGATGAGGTCGACCTCGAGAACACACCGTTTGACTGCGTGGTCTGCCATCAGGGCGGGCTGCGAACGAGGCCAGAGAACCGCAAGTCGCTGTTGATGTTTCAGCTCAACAGCATGTGGATGCACTGGCTCTACGACAATGAGCACTTTCGGGACTGGACCGACAACTTCTGGCGCCCGGGTCCTTTTACTGCCGGGCTTGAGTGGTACCTGGCGGCCCATGCGACTCCTGAGGAGCCTCTTGGAGAGACCTATGCCGGAATCCCCAACGGGGCCGTCTACGGTTCCAGACCAAAAGCCCTCGAGGACTTGATTGAGGGCAACGGTTACGGAAATGGCTTTGACGGAGATGTCTACGAGTCCACCGGCGTTGGCACGGCCCTGCTTGAGAACGAGCGGGCTAGGGGCATGTTCTTCACTTATGTGTGGGAAGAGCTGTACGAGTTGAACCTCCATGGCCTGATGATCGCCCCTCCAGGTCCGGGAGAGGAGCCCTTCGACCGGCAGAAGCTCCAGTCCGTGGCGTCGGCCTATTCCGCATATCGCAACGGCACGAGCACAGAGCTCCCAGATGTCACAGATGTGTTCGAGGAGCTCAATCGTGGCGCCCTTGGTTTCACGGTCATGCCCGGGCTGAGTCCCCCAGAGATTCTCGTTCAGTCGTGTAGCCAGTGTCATCATGACGGGCTCAATCAGGAACTCTCGCGGGCACGCTTCACGCTGGGACCGATCGCCAGAGGCCGTCCTGGTAGCAACCTAGGAGATCACTTCGGCAACCTTCGGGTGGGCGAGCTCTATCTGGTACGTGAGCGAATCAACCTGCCCAGCGATCATCTGCTGGCGATGCCACCACTGCGCGTACGAATGCTCGATGCCGGTGAGCGGAGCCGGGTAACCGCATGGCTCGACGAGTTGATCGCTGGCATCGATGACGAGGATGATGGTCAGCCCCCACTGCCCGCAGTGCCGACGTTCGATCTCGTGCCGGCAGAGATCGAGTCTCCCGGCCCATATGTGGTGGCTTCGCCCAATGTTGAGGCTCATCAGCATGCGCTTCAGCACACTCTGGTGTTCATGCGCGCTGTTCCGGGGCAAGACCCGGCTGGCTATGTTGAGTACTACTTCGAAGAGATGTCTGGGTCCCCCGGCGGCACCACCAGCGGCTGGCAGGTGAGTCCACGCTATCTCGATGCAGAGTTGATCGCCGGCCACACCTATACCTACCGATTTAAGATGCGTGACCGTTTCGGCAATGAGACGGGTTACTCCGAAGCGGTCAGCTTTGAGATGGGCGTGACTCGGGTCGAGTGCAATCCGCCCGAAGGTGAGCACCCACCCGTTCCGGGGATGGACTCTGATTGCGACGCGATCCTCGATGAGAACGAATCGGAGGGCGACACCGATGGAGATGGGCTGCCCGATTACCGCGATGAGGATGACGATGGAGATGGTTTCTCGACGTGGACCGAGCAAGAAGATGGTGACCGTTTTGGCAACGACATCGACGGAGATGGCCTACCCAATTGGCTCGATCCCGATGCGGATGGCGATGGCTACTCCGATTCACTTGAGGGGGGGGGAGACTTCAACAACAACGGGATCCCCGGCTATGTCGATCCTACGGAGCCGTGCGGTAATGGTGAGTGCAACCCTCAGGCGAGCGCCTGGCACGAGAACTGTCTCATCTGCCCCGCCGACTGCGGTTGCGATACGGGGATGACCTGCATCGACACTACCTGTCAGTGACAGCCACGCGGTCTCCCGCGCGGTCCAGCATCCCTATTGGCCGTTTGATGCTCCGGCGTTGATCCATGCGCGGATGCCGTCTAGTTGCTCGTCGGACAGGAACGGACCTCCCTGCGGCATCCTGGAGCCCACTCCACCGGCGCTGAGGTGGGTGCCATCGAGCTTGTGCATAACGTAGCTCTCGCTCGAGTAACCGGGTGTGATGCGATTCATGGATGAATTCTGGAACGACGGCGCCCCATTCCCTGCTCCGAGCCACATCTCATAGAGCGTGCTCTGACTGCCCTCGAAAGCGAAGCCTGACTCATGGGCTGAGTTGGAGTGGCAGTTGCAGTTCATCAAGACCAGTCCGTAGATGTCGGCAAAGCTCAGCACGTCAACTGCGCTGTCATCATCCCCCGTGTCGTCGTCCCCCGTGTCGTCGTCGTCCCCTGTGCTGGGCTCACAGTCGCCGCTGTCGTACTCGAGGTCGGGGCAGGCGAAGTTGATGAGGTTGCCGTAGTAGGGATAGGCGCCATCGTCGCATTGCCCGTCGCCCAGCCACTTTATGGGCGCGCAGTTGGCGTTGCAGTCCAGCATCTCGCCGGGTCTGCATCCCATGATGCTGGAGTCGTCGTCGTCGCCTACGCTCGTCAGGCATACAGCCATCTCGACGCAGTCGGGGTCGTTGCAGTCAAACAGGCCGTCCCCATCGTTGTCGGCGCCGTCACTGCAGTCGCCGACTGCGGCACCCTCTACCGGCTCGGCTGCGCAGGTGACAACTCCTGGGAGCAATGTCAGCAGCAGGAGCTGTAGGAAGCGATAGTGAAGATCGTCTCTGACGCTCTGCCAGCCTGTGGGCGTCGGTCTATTCATC
>CAZEIY010000595.1:0-1924 GCA_964512375.1 uncultured Rickettsiales bacterium
CCGGGTTCCCCTGGGTGGTACCGCTATGAGCACCGATGCGGCGGTCGTAATCGCAACGAAACTGGGCTACCCCGTGCTGGTGCGGCCCTCCTACGTGCTCGGTGGCCGGGGTATGGCAATCGTCTACGGGGAGCAGCGCCTGCGGCACTACATGCAGGACGCCCTGGCCCTGGACCCGAGCCGTCCGGTTCTCATCGACAAGTTCCTCGAGAATGCCGAGGAGATCGACGTAGACTGCCTCGCGGACAAGGATGGCAACGTGGTCGTCGGCGCGATCATGCAGCATATCGAGCAGGCCGGAATCCACTCCGGCGACTCATCGTGTGTATTGCCTGCGTATGGCGTGCCAGATGCTCTCCTCGCTGAAATGCGCGAGACGGTAGGCCGCTTTGCCCGCGGCTTGGGTGTGGTCGGCTTGATGAACACCCAGTTCGCCATCCACGACGGCACGCTGTACACCCTCGAGGTGAATCCGAGAGCCTCGCGCACGGTGCCGTTTGTGAGCAAGGCGATAGGTGTTCCCCTGGCCAAGATCGCGGCGCTGCTGATGGTGGGGAAGACACTGGAGGAGGTCGGCTTCAGCGAGGAGTTGGTTCCCAACATGTTCTCGGTCAAGAAAGTCGTCTTGCCTTTCCGCAAGCTGTCGGGCTCTGATCCGCTGCTCGGTCCCGAGATGAAGTCTACGGGCGAGGTGATGGGCATCGCCTCGACCTTCGGCCAGGCCTTCGCCAAGGCGACCATGGCCGCTGGCGAGAAGGTGCCTACCGGGGGCACTGTGTTCTTGTCGGTGAATGATGCTGACAAGCAGCATGTGCCTCCCATCGCCGAGCGCTTGCAGGCTCTGGGTTTCCATCTCATTGGTACCAGCGGCACGGCCAGGTCGCTGCAGGAGGCGGGTATTTCCTGCCAGGCGATCTACAAGGTCAATGAGGGGCGCCCCAACCTGGTCGACTACGTCAAGAACGACGACGTCGACCTCATCGTCAATACGCCCATGGGCAAGTCATCGCGCTTCGACGAACGAGCCATTCGCATGGCTGCTCTTCAGTACAACATCCCGTGCCTGACGACTGTGGCCGCAGCAGAGGCAATGGTCACCGGCATCGCTGCCCTCTCCGAGCACGACTTCGAGGTGCAGTCGGTGCAGGAGTGGCACAACGGAGTTTCGGGCTGAGCAATTCTCGTCGTCTGCTTCGGCTGCTTCCCCCTTGCGGCTTTCTGCCGGGCCTGGGGGTTGTCTGCGCTGTGCTCCTGAGTCTCGTGCTGGCCGCTCCTGCCGTTGCGGAGGCCCCCAGTGGAGAGGGCTGGCAGAGCCTCCAGGCTGAGTCTCTGACGATCTACTTCCGCTCCGGTGACTCGGGGCTTGCTCAGGCGATCGCGGACATCGGCCCGTCTACCGTGGACTACATCTCGATGGCGACCGGTACGCCCATCCCCGAGCGTGTCGATGTCATCCTGGCAGCAGACGCCAGCAGTTTCGCCAGTCTCCAGCCGAGTCCTCCACCGAGCTGGGCTGTAGGAACCGCGTGGTCTGCTCGTGGAGAAATTTACCTGCGTACGGGCTTGCCGCACCTCGGTCCAGACCCCATTCAGAAGACCTTCACCCACGAACTGTGCCACATCATGGTCGGTAGCATGTTCAAGGAAGGTCGCCCGCCGCGCTGGCTGCAGGAGGGCGTCGCGATGCTGTTTGCGGGCGAGATGCGCCCTTCGGACCAGGCGATGCTGGTGCGCGCTGCTGCCGGAGGCTCCTTGTTGCCGCTCAGCGAACTCACCCGTCGCTGGCCTAGCCGCAGTCGTCATGCTCACCTGGCCTATCTGCAGTCGGTGGACTTCGTCGCGTACCTGTTTCGTCAGGGTGATGGGGTCCTGGCGTCGGTCATTCAGGAGCTTGCCCTTGGCAACGATCTGGAGAGTGCGGTCT
>CAZEIY010000595.1:1934-2206 GCA_964512375.1 uncultured Rickettsiales bacterium
GAGCTGGAGAAGAGTTGGCGCGGTCGTCTGACTCTCTGGCATGCACTCATTCCCCTGCTGGGCGGTCCGAATGCCTTCTGGGTGCTTGCCTGTGTCCTGTTTCTGATGGCTGCATGGAAGCGGCGTAAGCAGAAACGAGCCAAGCTTGAACTGCTTGAGGAACGCGAGCGGCTCGCGGCTGTCGGGAGCGAGGACGCTGAATCCGGCCTTTGGTAAGATGCGCATCCGAGGGATTTCTCACGAGCCTCGAGTACCTGCGATCGGAGATCCGA
>CAZEIY010000595.1:2216-2762 GCA_964512375.1 uncultured Rickettsiales bacterium
CCTATGCCGCTTTCTCTTCCTCGCGCCGCTTGTCATGGCGCAATGCTCGCGCTGCTGATGCTGCTCGCCGTCCCCTCTCTAGCGGAGGCTGGAAGGCGCGGTAGTCGCTCCACTCCCTCTGCCGCTGGGGTTGGAAGGCAGGGCAAGAAGGCCGTTCCCGTCAGAGACTCCCGCAGCGCGCTTGAGGCGCTGACGCGGCAGGCAGAGGGCCAGCCACTTCGCTCTTCTTCTGCAGACCTGGAATCGGAAGCGGTTCTGGCTCCGGGGGAGACGATGGTAATCGCCGACCTCAAGGGGCCGGGGGTTATTGACCGGCTCTGGCTTGCCGTTGAGGGTGCTGACAGCTTCTGGCGAGATGTGCTGGTGCGTATTACCTGGGATGGGGCCGGTGGCCCCTCGGTGGAGGCGCCGATCGGCGATTTTTTTGCTGTGGGGCCTGGTGCCCGCCAGAACCTGCAGTCGCTGCCGATTGCAGTGCACTCGCAGGGTCGTTCGTTCACCTGCCTGTGGAAGATGCCTTTCAAGTCTTCCGCCGAGGTCGTCCTG
>CAZEIY010000596.1:0-2758 GCA_964512375.1 uncultured Rickettsiales bacterium
TCATGGAGCACGTCATGGCCCAGGCGCCCGGCTACGACAAGCTGATGACCTGGACGGACGCCCCGATCATGCCCACGCCTGGAGCGGTGGGGCTGATCATGCAGACCATCGCGAGGCAGCGAGAGATCAACATCCTGGGTGTGGATATCGGCGGCGCCACCACCGATGTGTTCTCGGTGTTTACCGAGATCTTCAACCGCACGGTCAGTGCCAACCTGGGTATGAGCTACTCGGTGTCCAATGTGCTCGCCGAGGCGGGACTGCCCTCCATCTTGCGTTGGGTGCCCTTCGACATCGACGAGAAGATGCTGCGCAACCGCATCGGCAACAAGATGATCCGGCCGACGACGATTCCTCAGACCCTCGAGGAGCTCAAGATCGAGCAGGCCATCGCCCGCGAGGCACTACGACTGGCCTTTATCCAACACAAAGAGTTCGCGGTTGGACTCAAGGGCATCCAAAAAGAACGCACTATCGCCGATGCCTTCCGCCAGAGTGGCTCAGATTCTCTGGTGCAGATGATGGATCTCGATCTCCTTGTCGGCTCGGGTGGAGTCCTCAGCCACGCACCACGTCGTGTGCAATCCATGCGCATGATGATCGACGCGTTTGCGCCCGAGGGCATCACCGAGTTGGCCGTGGACTCAATCTTCATGATGCCGCACCTGGGAGTGCTTTCGACGGTCAACGAAGAGGCCGCAACCCAGGTCTTCGAGAAGGACTGCATCATCTACCTCGGTACCTGCGTGGCACCCCTGGGCGCCGTCAAAGAAGGCCTCCCGGCGGTAAAGGTCTCCCTCAACATGCCCAGCGGCGAAGTCGTCAACGAGGTCATCAACGCCATGGAGTTGCGCTTGTACGAAGCCAGCCATGACGACGAGGTTCAGGCCACCTTCACGCCGATGCAGAGTCAACTGGACCTTGGTGCCGGCCCAGGCAAGCCGCTGAGCCAGACGGTACGTGGCGGAGTGGTCGGCATCGTCATCGACACGCGAGGTAGGCCGGACATTCAGATCCCCACCGATCCTCAGCAGCGTGTAGCCATGCTTGAACGCTGGGTCGCTGCCCTTGGCGAGTACCCCGAGGAGGCCAACTGAAATGGCCGCCATCTTCACTCCTGGGCTGAAGGTCACTGCGCATGGAATCGTGCACAAGGACCGTCGACTTCCCCTTGAGGGCGAGGTCGTGGTCCGAGTCGGTGATCGCGTCCACGCCGACCAGGTAGTCGCTCGCACCGAGCTGCCCGGCAAGATCTACCCGGTTAACTTCGCGAACAAGCTCGGAGTAGATGCTGGACGCCTCAAGGAGTTCCTCCTCAAGAGCCAGGGCGACAAAGTCACTGAGGGCGAGATCATCGCTCGCACAAATGGCTTCATGGGCTTCTTCAAAGCAGAAGCTCAGGCGATCGTCACCGGCACCATAGAGAGCGTCTCGACCATTACCGGCCAGGTCATCTTCCAGGCTGATCCCATCCCCGTCGAGGTCGATGCCTACATCAACGGCAAGGTCGTCGAGGTCGTCGAGGGCGAGGGCTGCGTCGTGCAGTCTGCCGCTACCTTTGTGCAGGGCATCTTCGGTCTCGGGGGTGAGACCAAGGGAGTGGTCGCTATGGGCGTGCAAGCGCCCACTGAGCGCCTCGACGCTTCAGCCATTGATGAGTCCATGGCCGGCAAGATCATCATCGGCGGCGCCTACCTCGACCTTACCGGGCTCAAGCGGGCCATCGAGGTCGGAGCAGCCGGCGTCGTTACCGGCGGCTTTGACTACGACGAAATCAAGGAAGTACTCGGCTACGAAGTGGGTGTCGCGATCACTGGCGGTGAAGAGTTGGGCCTGACGCTCATCGTCACCGAAGGCTTCGGCAGCATCCAGATGGCGCCGGCAACCTTTGAGCTGCTCAAGTCGAAGGTCGGCAAACGCGCGTCCATCAATGGTGCCACCCAGATCAGGGCCGGTGTGATGCGGCCCGAGGTCGTGGTCACCTTTGACGACGAGGACGTTCCCGATGAGTTGGTCGCAGATCCAGAGCCAGTAGGCATCGGCGTCGGTGACCAGGTACGCGGCATTCGGGCACCCTATTTTGGTTCCCTCGGCAAGGTCGCCGGGCTCCCCGTCGAGCCCGTTGTGCTGGACTCAGGCAGCAAGGCCCGGGTCATGGAAGTGGAATTCGAGAACGGCGAGATCGCTGTACTTCCCCGCGCCAACGTGGAGGCGATCGAGCGATGAAGGTCGCCGCCCTACGCACTCTGGTCCTGCTACTGGCGCTGCTGACTTGCGCGCTCGCGGTGGCTCAACCTGCCGGCGACAACGATAGCGCAGCGGGTGATGACGACAGCGCAGCGGGTGATGACGACAGCGCAGCGGGTGATGACGACAGTGCAGCGGGTGATGACGACAGTGCAGCGGGTGATGACGACAGCGCAGCCGGCGACGACGACAGCGCGAGCGGCGATGACGACAGCGCAACCGGCGACGACGCGGCCATCGCCGAGAAGCCTTGTCCCTGGAGCTTGATGGGTTGTGGGGACGTCGGTGACGAGCAGGGCGCAGAAGGGGCCGGCGGAGCCATCCGTCCCGACGACTGGTTCGGCTCCACCGACAACAGCAAGGGAATTCCCTATGGCTACCTGACGCTCCTTCTTCTCATCATGGCCACCGGCGGTCTGATGCTGTATTTCACCCGGCAGGCGCAGCAGGGCAAAGAGATGTTCATCCGCCGCATGCCCGGCATCGACGCCATCGAAGACGGCATCGGCCG
>CAZEIY010000597.1:0-2753 GCA_964512375.1 uncultured Rickettsiales bacterium
ACGAGTACACAGGAGGCCCCGTAGGCATGGCCCTCAACGGAGTGGCGATGTTTGCAGCGATGGCAGCGCCAGGTGATGACATCTACAACGAGGCATTCACCTTTGATCTGTACGAAGGACACCCAGCAGGCGACCAGTATCACTACCACTGGCATAGCCCGGGCCCCCTCGAGATCCTCGAGGAGAAGGGCCTCACCGCCTCGGCCGTACCCGGTGACGGTGATGTCGAGGTCTATGGAATCATGTGCGATGGCACGGTAGTCCTTGGCTGCACCGAGCTGGACGGCGCGGCGCCGGACACTTCGGACTTTGACGCTCAGAACGGTCACATTCATGACCTCAGTGACGGCTCAACCGACTACTTCAGTGACCGCTACCACACCCACGTGTGTCAGAGCTTGAACCTGTTCGCCTTGTTTCCTGAGATCTCGTACTACGAGCGGACAGGGTGCGGGGCAGCAGGACCGCCGCCGGGCGCACCCTGACCAAACCAACCAAGGTCCCTTTGGCGCGGCCGGTCAGAGCACAGAACAAGCCCTACGATTGTCGATGGCATGGACTGGCCTCTGTCGCTCCGCTCAGCGCAATGAGGGTAGCGGCTGTAGCACTGGTGGCCCTTGCGATGCCCGCCCTTGCGTTCGCTCACGGTCCCCTTTCCGAGGCAACCGCGGTTGCCAGCGAAACCACTCAGGTCGTCCGTACAACGCACGGCATCCTGTGGAACGATGGGGAGTGGCGATGGCTGTGCCCCGAGGTGTTCGCGCCTGCCGCCCCCGGCAACCCCTTTCAGTTGCCTGGTGGACGAGTTCTGGTGGGCACAACCCAGGGTGTCCGCTGGAGCGATGATGGGTGCACCTGGTCATGGGCGCTTGGGGTGGACTCCTACGTTGCTCAGATCGAACGCGACGAGGAAGGCATCCTCTGGGGCCTCACCCAGAACGGGCTGATCCGTTCCGACGACGATGGGGCCCAGTGGCAGGTAGCTGACACCCTGCGAGATGGTGCCTCCCTTCGTGCCTTTGTACGCGCTCCCAACCACTGGGCGGTCACAGGCTGGTCCACCACCGCTGCTGCAGTCGTCTGGGTAGGAACTCCGGGAGAGAACTGGATCGAGGTTGCCGTGCCATTCGATGTAGGTCAGTTGATGGAGCCGGTAGGCGTCGGCCCCGAGGGGCAGGCCTGGTTCAACTACCCGATCCAGGGAATCGGCACGGTCTTGCGCGTCTCTGAGGCTGGCATCATCGAGTTGGTTGCCGAGTCGATCGGGGATGTCGCGGGCCTCGTAGTGAAGGACGGCGCACCCTACCTCGGGACACGAGAAGGCGGACTCCTGCGATCGGAAGACGGTGGCACCACATGGGCTGCCATCCACGAGGCGGGCCTGAACTGGCTCAGAGACGGGAGCGGAGGATGGGTCGGCTGCTTCGACGCGCTGGCCGGGGTTGGCGCCGTCGCCCGATGGACGGGTACTGGCTGGGAAGCGCTGCTCGAATTGGATGAGGTCGCCGGACCCATGGATTGCCCACCGCCCACCGACGGCTCAGCAGAGGCCTGCGCCGAACAGTGGGAGGCCGCACAAGCAGCCTTCCTGCTGGGAACCGACCCGCCTCCCTTGCAAACACCCCAACCCCCGGCGGACTCTGCCGACGAGGACGAGACCGCGTCGTGCTCATTCGGCGGCCGCCCCAGCAGCGCATGGTGGACTCTCTGCCTCGTAGTCCTGCTCCGACGGCGTCCCCGAGCTGCTGTGATTCGTTAACGCGCGCTCAGTTGCCCAGGCAGTATGCGCCCGAGGTCGAATAGCCACTCGGACACGAGCCCGACTTCGGTAAGGCGTGGCGCGCATCCCTCGAGCTCGCCAGGCAGTAAGCACCCGACGTCGAGTAGCCACTCGGACAAGAGCCGACTTTCTGCACCGCGAAGCGTGCGCCACTCGACGGCCGACAAAAGGCACCCGAGGTCGAGTAGCCGCTAGGACACGAGCCCACCTTGGGCACCGCGGTCGCTGCCGTAGTGCCTCGGGATGTTGACTTCGAGTCCGCGCTCGATGACTGCAGGCAGTACGCACCAGAGGTCGAGTAACCGCTCGAACATGAGCCCGACTTCGGCACCGCATGACGCGCATTGCTCGAAGCCAGACAATAGGCCCCCGAGGTCGAGTAACCGCTAGGGCACGAGCCCACCTTGGCCAGGGCAAAACGAGCGCTACTCGATGGCTTGCAGTAGCTTCCCGAGGTCGAGTAGCCGCTGGGACACGAGCCCACCTTGGCCACTGCCGAAGCGGGAGGAGGGTCAGCCAAAGCCAGGCTTGGGCTTCCTATGCTGAGGAGAGCGAAGGACAGGGAGAGGACGATAACTCGACTCATTGGTTTCCACCGTTCTCAAGGTTCGAGGGCTGCTCCTGTTCGGCACTGCGACGTGACACATGTTAGCTGCCAAAACCAGAACGGAAAGAGGGCGACCTGCCAGCAGCAGATCGCCCTCGAACCAGCCCCTGGGGGCGTTCTCTTAGAGACCGGAGTCGACGGTGTCGACCGCGCTGTCGGCTGTCTCGAACAGGGCCTTGATCTTGCCACCGAACTGCACCGCAATCGCGATACAGACAACGGCAATGGCTACGAGGATGATGACGTACTCGGTCATGCCCTGGCCCGCTTCGTCGTCGTGGATGCGGGAGAAGGCGTCGCGGGCGGAAGAGGCGATGAGGGCGAGGTTGTGAGAGACCATGGTGTTGCTCCTTGAGGGTTCAGGGG
>CAZEIY010000598.1:0-410 GCA_964512375.1 uncultured Rickettsiales bacterium
GATCTCCTGCTCAACTGGAAGCGCAACGTGGACTCCTGAAACATGGACCCCCGCTAGCGTCACCTTCCAGCTCAACTGCACGTTCGGGAATGGTGGCTTTCTGGTTCCGGGCTGCCCCGAGGAATTAGTGGTGCCCTCAGGTGAGAGCTCCATGCCCATCCGGGCCAACCTCAGCACCAACCTCAGCGGTCAGTACTCAGGGAGTTTTCAGTTCGTCTACAACGACGACATTGCTACGTTCATCGTCCAAGGCACAGTGCAGTAGAGGCCTGGGAACGAGGCTCAGTCCTCAGCATTCCACTCCTGCCCCAGCCCGGGTAGCTCGGCACAAAGAGCAAACGGTCCGCTTGCGTTGCCATAGGCCAACTGCACGCTGCCCCCGGGCGCATTAAAGCGCGACTTCTGTAAGA
>CAZEIY010000598.1:424-2747 GCA_964512375.1 uncultured Rickettsiales bacterium
CCTCAACCTGGCCAGCCAGTGGGCACTCATTCCAGAGCCGCACAGCATGCAGATGCATGGCTGCGATGAAGCGGAGAGAGGCCACCTCGGGAAGGGGCGGAGATAGAACCAACAGCGCGCTTCGTGATCCCCGTAACAAAGCGCGAAGGCGCTGCCAGGAAGAGTTATTGGAAAGGGGCCAGGACCAGTCAGCTACTACTAAGGGGAAGGCAGCATCTCGCAAGATGATGTCCAGACAGCGCTGCGATTGCGCCAGGCTCCGCGCCTCCACCTGAAGAAGGAACTCTAAATCCATACCTCCGTGAGCAGCGGAAGGAGCGGAAAATGCACCGCTATGCAACCAGGCGACACTGCCCTGCTCACGGCTAAGACGAGCTGCGAAAGCCAGCGCAACACTGGTCTTGCCCGAGGACATACCGCCACTTAGTAAGGATAAAGTCCCCGGACGCAGGCCGCCTGAGAGCAGCGAATCCAAAGGATCAATTCCACTAGGGACAAGACCATAACCGGGCATGAGAGCTACGCAGCTATCGGGGAATCGTTGTTCCAGCAGGGCTCGAAGTTCGGCGACACTCGTAGACATCAGTGGAAATCCCGAGAAGCAACGAGTTGCCAATCTACTGGCGCATTCCGGGCCGAGTCGCCAAGCAGGATGCTACCGCTGAGGTCCTCGAACTCAACAGCAAGAACATTGGTCACTCCATCGCGCCTCTGCAGTCGGCCTCGACAAGCCATAAAGCGCACCTGTCGGAGCAACCGTTCATGCCGCTCAAAGACCGAAGAGCGCACGATCAAGTTTGCAAAGCCATGCTCATCCTCGAGAGTCACAAAGAACGTCCCTTTGGCGGTATTCGGGCGCTGCCGAGTAATAACAAGACCCGCTACATAGACTTCAGCGCCATCCTTTATCTCTTGTAATCCCGCGCTATCGGTAACACCACGACCCAAGAGCTGCTTACGAACCAGAGAGAGCGGGTGCTCCTCAGCCGAAAAGCCGCTTATGTGATGGTCCAGCAGGTTCTGTTCTGCGCGACCCAGAGGTTCGAGCCCCGGGAGTGGTTCCTGCCTCCACGGCCCTTCCAGAGGAAGCCTGCGCCGCCAACCCGAGACCTGCCACAGCGCTGTTCTACGATCTGTCCCCAGACAATCGAGAGCGCCCGCATCAGCCAGAACTTCGAGCTTGTCACGGGCAAGACCACAGCGATCACAAAAGTCCACCACAGAGCGAAACATCCCTCGCTCACGCGCTAAAAGGACACGTTCGCCTTCGCTCTCTGAGAATCCTCGCAGTTGCATAAAGCCGGCTCGAATCCCCTGCTCACCTTCGAGCTTCCAGCGCCACTCAGACCGCTCCACGCTCACAGACTCCACCTGCACCCCATGGCGACGAGCATCAGCCACCAGAGTCGCTGGGCTGTAGAAGCCCATCGGCTGGCAGTTCAGCAGAGCCGCAAAGAAAGCCGGGCTCTGGTAGCGCTTAAGCCAGGCTGAGGCGTAGACGATGAGAGCAAAGGACGCTGCATGACTCTCGGGGAACCCATAGGCAGCGAAGCCGCGCAACTGTTCACAGACTCGTAGCGCCACCTCATCATCGAGCCCATTGCTTTTCATGCCTCGAAGCATCTCGGAGAACAGATCCTCGAGCTCAATGCTGGCTCGCTTGAAGCCCATCACCTTGCGTAGACGGTCCGCTTGGGCTGGACTGAATCCAGCTGTAGCAACTGCCATCTTCATGGCTTGCTCCTGGAACAGAGGGATGCCCAGAGTACGAGCGAGGATTGGCTCCAGTGATGGATGCGCGTAACTCACGGGCTCACGGCCCTGCCTGCGACGTAGATAAGGATGAACCATGTCGCCCTGAATCGGTCCCGGGCGGATGAGTGCGACCTCTACGACGAGATCATGAAAACAGCGGGGCCGAAGCCTCGGCAAAGTGTTCATCTGGGCACGGCTCTCGATCTGAAAGAGCCCGACCGTATCCGCGGCGCAAATGAGATCGTACACCCTGGCGTCGTCACAACTGAGCTTTGCCATGTCGAACTCAATCGACCGTTTGGCTAGCAGCGCTGTAGCTTCCTCGACTGCAGACAGCATGCCCAGAGCCAGAAGGTCGATCTTGACGAGCCCGGCGTGGGCGACATCATCCTTATCCCACTGCAGAACCGTACGATCCACCATGGCTGCATTCTCGATAGGGCAGGCCTCGCTCAACGGCCGACTGCTGATGACAATTCCGCCACTATGGATACCCATGTGGCGGGGCATTCCACAGAGACGATCGCTGTACTCGAGGACCTGGCTGATCATGCCCGGACCACTCGAG
>CAZEIY010000599.1:0-2743 GCA_964512375.1 uncultured Rickettsiales bacterium
GATCGGCAGAACTACCCGTTCACGAATGATCTCGTCGTGCGAGGCGAGAAGGGGGTTACGGCCTTCGTCACGATTCAGAAGGGATGTGACAGCTTCTGTGCGTTCTGCATCGTCCCTTTCACCAGAGGGAGAGAGGCTTCGCGCCCGGCGTCGGATGTTGTTGATGAGGTGCGAGCGCTAGCTGACCGCGGGGTGGCAGAGGTCACTCTGCTGGGCCAGAACGTCAACAGCTACGGCCTCAAGCACAGCAGCGAGCCGGCCTTTCACGAGCTCATCTCTAAGGTTGCGGAGGTCGAGGGTGTTGAGCGTATTCGTTTCACTACCTCCAATCCATGGGACCTCCATGAGGGGCTGGTGGATTTGTTCCGAGATGAGCCTAAGCTTTGTTCGTACTTTCACCTGCCGGTACAGTCGGGAGCTGATTCAATGCTCGAGAGGATGAGACGCAGACACTGCCGTGAGGAGTACCTCACGCTGGTTAGCTCCCTCCGTCGGGCACGCCCAGATATTGCACTTTCAACGGACATTATTGCTGGTTTCTCAGGCGAGACCGAGGATGAGCACGAGGCAACCATGTCGCTTCTGGCTGAGGTGCGATACGACTTCATCTATTCGTTCACCTACAGCCCTCGCCCGCACACTCCAGCTTCGCGGAATCTGGCCGATGATGTCCCAGCAGAGGTCAAGAAACGGCGTCTCCATGAGGTGCAACACCTGCAGGCTGAGATCACTCGGGAGCGAATGGAGGCGTTCGAGGGAGCGCGGCTCCCTGTGTTGGTCGAGGGGCCGAGTCGTCGAGATGCAAACTGGATGAGCGGTCGGATCTCACAGAACTGGATAGTGAATTTCCCTGGCGATGAGGGACTCGTTGGCCAGGTGGCTGAGGTGGATATCGAGCGAGCACTGAGCAACAGCCTCTTAGGTGGTGGTGCGACGGTGCGGGGCATGTCGCCCGACAAGAAGCCCCGCCTGGCTATTCTGACGTGAGTTGAGCATGCACCGGTCAGTGCCCTCGTTTCTGGTTGCGCTCGTGCTGTGCTGTGCAGTAGCTGGTAGCGGTTGTCTGCATCGGGGAGGGCCCGGGGTGACATCTCGCCTCGCTGCGAAAGCCCCCGAGACTCCTTCCGGTGTCACGTTGGACCCCACCAGAATCCGTGCCGGTGAAGATCCCCTCACGGGCATGGATGGCTACGACGCCGACGATCTTTTTCACCTCGGGTATGAGGCGTTTCAGCGGGAGGATCTTGGGCTGAGCGTGCTGCTCTACAGCCGCCTGATTGAGGAGTTTCCCAGCGACGACACGGTGCTGCCGGCTCGCTACAACCTGGCCCTCGCCCTGGAGAAGGAGGGGAGCCTCGACGAAGCTATCGAGGCCTTCCTCGGCTACGTCTCAGCGAGCGCGGTCGAGATGCCTCAGGAAGCTGCCGAGACGAGAACCCGAGCCGCAGCGCTACTTCAGCGGATGGGGAGGATCGCCGAGTCCAAGGAACTGCTTGAATTGGCCCTCGCAGAGACTCTTCTGATCTTGCCTGAGCGCTGGGAGGCTCAGATCCTCTTCGCGATTGTGACCGCAGACGAGGGGCGGTTCGATCGAGCTGAGTGGAACATTAAGGCCATCGGTCGCGCGATCCGCAAGCGGGCAATCTCTGAAGGAGATAGGTATCCCTTCCAGTCGGCAATGCTCTGGTATCACGTGGGGCTTGTCTTCCGAATGCGAGCGGCTTCGCATGATCTCAACGTTGTTGATGACTTGCCCCTGCTTGAGACGCGTCTTCACGACAAGGCGCGTGACCTGCTGGAAGCAAGGCAGCACTTCAAGCGTTGCCTCAAGCACATGGTGGCAGCCTGGAGTGGGCCTGCCGCTCTCGCTCTTGGCGGCGTCTACGAAGATTTTCGCCGAGATCTTCTTGCTGCGCCCAAGCCGTCACAGCTTGATGCAGAGCACGGCACAGTGTATCGCGAGCTTCTTGAGGCAACGACGGGGCGATTTCTGGAGCGGGCGACGGGGGACTATCGTGAGGTCCTTCGCGATGCGCAGCGGTACCAGCTAGAGACTGCGTGGGTCCTGTCGATCGAGGATGCCCTGGTCCGCTGCGAGAGCCTCCTCGCAGAGTTGGCTGCAGCTCGTGCCGAGGCGGACGTCCACGATGCCTCGGCAGAAAGCCAGGACGTTGTCACGGCGGCTTCTGTAGACGACGACATCGCCGAAGACAGAACTGGTGAAGCACCCTCGGAACGTTCTGACTAGCCTTCCGAGGGTAGCGGCCGAGAACCGTGAGTTTCTCGGCTCACGCCTTGGGTTTGCTGGTCTTTTTCTGACGCCTCTCGACGGCGTCGTTGTAGTTGCTGCGGGGGTTGTCGCCCCAATGCTTGCCCTCTCGACGGAGCTCGTGAACGCCGTCGAAACGAAGAGCGTACTGGCGTGCACCCCAGGCAACTCTGACTTCGGGCGCCTTTCCCGAGAGCCAGTGAAACAGCCCAGGCGAGAGCTTTCGTGTAGCGCCAGCCAGTGAACGGAGCACTGCGCCCGCCGGTCCGGTGCCAGGGAGGGCCCGTTCCTCGCTGTCATTGCTTTCCCACGCGGGGTTGATGGGTTCGGTGTCGCGCATCGTTTCCTCGGTCTACCTCTCACGAGTGTAGACCACTTCGCTCCTCGTTCGCTGTCAGCTTTGGTGCCCGGCGGAGTGGGTTAGTCGTCCAGATGAACGAGGGTAGCGTGAAAAGAGCGGCCTTCAGGAAAGCC
>CAZEIY010000600.1:0-2740 GCA_964512375.1 uncultured Rickettsiales bacterium
AGGCAGCGTGATAGTTGGCGGGACACTTGGCCGTTGTGTCATTGGAAGTGCATTGCTCCGAACTCAAGGTGCCCCGCCGTTGGTGGGCATCAAAGTCATTGTCCCGCAGGAAGGAGGTACGGTTCAGGACGTCGATTCGGGCGCCAGCTTCGATGTCGACTCGGGCCAAAGAGAGGCGCTGAAATAGAAAGACTCCCCCCGAGAAGCTCCTGAAGTTGGGGATCAGAGACAAGCCGCGATAGACGTTCTCCTGAAAGCCACCCTGAAAGCCAACTCCACCGTTGAGGTGTCCAAAGGGAAGGGCCAGGACGGGGTGTGTGTAGAGCAGATCGAGAGAGTGCGTTCGCAGTGTGAAGTCATACTGGGGCCCTGTGATGCTCTCTCGTGCCTGCTCGAACTCCATTCGACGGTTCATCTGGAATGCATAGACCGCCTCGAGTTGTCCCCAGTTACCGAAGAAGTCTCCACGCAAGCTTCCGACGTCGTGAGAAACTGACTGGTAAGGGCGATCGATCTTATGGGTGGCTGACCAGAGCGAAGAGCCCACAGGGACGGACATATCCAACTGGGCTTCAAATTCCTCCGGTACGCTGTTCCTGACTCCATAAAACACACCTAGCTTCAGAGCGTGGTGATGCCAGGAGACCCGCATGTTTCCACGCCGCCATCGGTAGCCCACCGCTCCACCAAGATTCCAGGTCCTCGAAGCGGTGTTGCCAAGGGTGTAGTTGGGTGCCTCGAGGCTGGCTCCCACACTCCCAGTTCCCTCGAGCCGGAAAGAGAGTCCCGGAGCCCGGGCCGGAACTGCATCGAGACGGAGCGCAGCATAAGGCCGCAGACCGTTGGAGGAGAATGCGACGACCGCTTTCCCGCCGACTCCCGATTCGGAGCGCAGTTCAGGCGGGTTGACCAGCAACACGCCCCCTATCGCATCCGCACCGTAGCGGGCTCCAGCGGCGCCTCGAATCACGGTGATCGTCCCGGCCGAGAATGGGTCGACCTCCGTAGCGTGGTCCGGTCCCCACTTCTGTGATTCGTGGCGTATTCCGTCGTAAAGAACCAGAAGCCTGCGTTCTTGCTGACCTCGAATGATGGGCTTCCCAGCATCGGCCGTCCCTTGAGCCATTCGAACGCCGGGAACCTGCGCCACTGTCTCGGCGAGACCGGCTCCGGAGCTGCGGTCCAGGGCCGCTTCTGAGAGTGTCGTCTGTGTCTTTGCATCCTCCCGATCGGGATCGTGCTCGTGGGCGACAACCACGACCTTCTCTTCCACCTCATGCCTATCCACCTTCCTCTCCTCGGGCGGAGCAAAGTGGAATGACACCCGGGTTGTCATGCCAGCTGGAGAGCCTTTTCTGATGCCCGGAAGGAACTCCAGTCGATGAGCGGCCTCAAGGGCTGCTTTACGAAATATGTCGGGGCCGCTCTCTACGCGGGCTCCGATGACCGACCCGGTTTCATCGACATCCACCAGAACACTGACGTCGCCATGAAGTCCTTCCGGGCGGGCCGCCTCCGGGTAGCTGAGAATGACTCTTCGAAGGAGTTGGGGAGGCTTGTCCTGCTTGGCTTCAGAGGCTTCGGCCTGCGTGGACTCGGAGGCTTCAGCCTGCGTGGACTCGGAGGCTTCGGCCTCCTCATCGGCGGGTTTCCCCTGGGCCGCTCCGAGCGATAAGGCAGAGAGGAGAACACTGCAGAACAGCGCCGAGCACCACCGTGCACGAGGGTGCAAAATCGCTGCCCTGAGGAGCAGCTGAGGCCTCGTTTGAGACAATCCCGAAGCTACTCGGGGGTGACGATTTCGTCGCCCGCAGGGACCCGGGTAGGGCCCGTCGCGAAAACATTCCATGAATTCCATCTCCTGAGCAAAGTGCACGGAGCGATCGTCACGCGACGATCACTCGTCCAGCCGCGAGGATGCAGCTGGTCACAGTCAAGCGGTTTGCTTGGACTTCAGGAGCGGGGGGGAGAGGTCTTCGGGGCGAAGCTCAGCGGGGGGGCCCGCGGCGCGCCGGCATCATCCAGTTGGAGCGACGGAAAGTTGAGCACACTGGGCCGAACCAGAAGCGCAAACTCGCCTCCTACGTTCGGGCTCGGAGGCAATAGAAACCCACAGCCATGGTCATGGCCGTCATCTTGGACCGAGGCCGACGCGAGGGCCGGTCCGCTGACCTGTTCATGAGCATCCTCGTGTTGGACTCCCTCGAGTTTGTGACTTCCTCCCTCAGTCAACTCTCCGTGCTCTGGGCACACCGAGTGTTCAACAACAAAGAAGTGGAGCTCCGCCGTAAGAGGAGCGGCAAGCCAGAAGAGAGCAAGCAGGCTTGCCAGGAATGGACGGAAAGAAACCATCTAACCTACTGTTCTCTCAGAGAAGTGTCTGAGGGTCAAGGGTTGCCAGAAGGACGACGGGCGGGATCGGTCGGGTAAGAAGTCTCAAGCGACAATGGACGCAGGCACCATCGGTGCTCTGGGCCGGCCGGAGCAGGTTCTGACGGCCCTGGGAGCTTGGCAAAGTGGGATTCGCAGAGTCTGGGGAGTATCCGCCAGGGGCCTATTGGCGGAGACGCATGGGCGTGGGGCTATGACCCTCAATAGTCATGTGATTTCAGCTTCTTAACTGGACTCGCGCGACCACCTCCCGGGAGACTTACGGGAGAATTGTCCAAGAGGGAGTCTTCCGGGCGACCTCAGGACTTCGCCTCCTACGGACAAATAGGTACAGCTCCGCCATTGTGTC
>CAZEIY010000601.1:0-2739 GCA_964512375.1 uncultured Rickettsiales bacterium
ACCTGGAACCGCCTGATTCAGAGTCAGGTGATCTGCCAGTTGATCTACGCCTCAAAGATGCTTCCCCGAAGGGACGAGCAGTAATTACTCACCGCCTCAGAGCCTGTCAAGCGCGAGTGAGTCGTGCGTCGTCTCGTGAGCAGTCCCGATGAGCAGCAGTTTCTGGCTCGATCTTCGTGGTGACGATAGGCTTGAGGTCATGAGTCCTCCCCAAGGCCCCTCAATTCGTCCTCCTTATGCGACCGGTTTCTATCCTCAAGATCCCTACCGCTGCGAGGAGCAGATTGAGGCTCTACTTGCCAGCACGACGACTCAGGTTCCTGAAATCCAGGAACTGATTGGCGGTCTTGTGCCTCACGCGGGCTGGGTCTACTCGGGAGCCACGGCATTGCGACTCTGGAGGACTCTGGCTGAGCTTGCCTCACCTCCTGAGGTGATCGTGTTGCTCGGCGCAGTACACCGATCCGGGGTTCGCTGCGCGACCATCTCAGCGGAAGACTGCTGGGCTACTCCTCTGGGCACGCTGGCGGTCGACATCAGGTTGAGGAGGGCTCTGCTTGAACTCTCTGACATGGAATTGCTCTGCGACAATCAGGCCCACGTGGGGGAGCACTCGATTGAGGTGCAGCTGCCATTCATTCGCCACCTGCTGCCCGAGACATCGATCCTGCCTATCCAGGTGCCGGCAGATGCGCGCGCCGAAGAGTTCGGCCTCTTGCTGTCGCGTGCGATCGCTGCCGACGGACGGCGCATCGTAGTGGTGGCTTCTTCCGATCTGACTCACTACGGCTCCAACTACGGTTTTGTGCCTGCGGGAACCGGCGCGGCGGCGCTGGAGTTCGGCAAGAGAAACGATGGGCTCCTTATCGAGCAGGTGCACGAGCTCAGTCCACAGGGAGTGCTCCGTGAAGCAAGGGAGCACTACAATGCGTGTGGCTCGGGCGCGCTGGCGGCGACGATATCGTGTTGTCGAGATCTCGGCGCCGATCAGGCGACGTTACTGCATCACACGACGTCTAATGAGTCCGGTCCCCGCGTCGATTCTGAGCCGAGCATGTTCGTGGGCTACGCGGCCATGCTGCTGGGGCGAGGCTGAAGCGAACAGCTCTCGACATGCCCGAACCAGCGTACCCCTGGTACATTCGTTGGGGGAGAGAGCGCCTATGGACGAGAGTCCCGCGAGTGTGGAATCACTCGTACTTGCCTTCCAACAGGGGGACGAGAGCGCGATGGACCGGCTCGTCGAGCGCATGCGAGGACCCCTTCTGCGCATAGCCACCTGGGTAGTCCGCGATCCCGTGACCGCCGAAGACATCTTCATTGATTCGATGGCCAGACTCCTGACTCTCCTCTCGGATTTCGACACGCCCTCGAAATTTGACGCCTATGCGAAGCGCACGGTTCGAAACGCAGCGGTCGACACTATCCGCAGGCGTTCAGACCGCGACTCAATTCGTTCCCTCAGGGACACCGACCGAATTGCCCGTGCTCGACGAAAGGAGCCGGGTACCTTTGTGGAGGGGATGCCGGGAACCAGACCCAACCCGGAGCAGTCCTTGATCATGAACGAGCGCCGAGACCATGTGCGCGCCGCTATTTCAGGGCTACGGGAGCCGCGCAAGACCATCGTGGAGTTGTTCTACGACGAAGAGCGCACCTATGACGAGATCGCTGAGAAACTCGGATTGTCACCAGCCACTGTGAAGCGGCACCTCGCTGCCGCGCGACAGGTGCTGGCTGGACGCCTACGAGGAATGGAGGGAGATCGCCTTGTCTCGTGACGACCGTATCGCTGAACTGCTGGGAGGATATCCTGACCAGCTCACTGACGATGAGCTCGCTGAGTTGCGCCAGGCGGCAGCGATAGATCCCGAGATTGAGGCGAGTCTCGACGCGATTCACGAAGCAGAGTTTCTGCTCTCGATGGATGACGACGATGTGCGGTCTCTATCTCTGGATGGAGAGTTGAGCGAGCGCGGGGAGGAGCGCCTGGGTGATGCCATCAGGCAGGCCAGGGAGGTCGCCGCCCCGGTCGCCGCCCCGGTCGCCGCCCCGGCTGCTGCCAGGATCGTTCCTCTGCGTCGTCATGAGGACCGCCCTCAGTGGACGGGATGGATAGCCCTTGCAGCTGGACTTGTGCTCGCCGGTGGCACGGTGGTCCTCTCTAGGAGTCCCGCCCCGAGCGGCGCTGACGACCTTCACTCCGGGTCTGGCTCCGACTTCAGCATGAAGGGTGCGGAGCCTCCTGCAGCAGTGTCCGGCGATCTGATGATCCGTGGCACGGAGGCTGCGGCCTGGAGCCGGGGCAGCCCAAGAAGTCTCGACAAGGGCCTGCGCTTCTACGCTGTAGTACCCCAGCCCACCTACCTGGCACTCGTCGAGGTGCAGAACGCCAACGCAGTGGTTCTTCACCCTGCAGCTGGCAGCCAGTGGAGGGTAGAGGCGGGCACTCACCTGTTGCAGCCGCCGGCCGCTAGCCCCGACTACGTTGCTCGTGTCGGAGGCCGGGCCAGGTACGTGCTTGTGGGCAGCGTCTCCAGCCTCTCGGTCCCATCAGGGGGCGTCATCACATCGGCCTCGGCCTTGGTGAGCGGTAATCCAGGCTCCCGTGTGCTGGGGGAGGTCGAGGTTGCATGGCAGGCGCCACGCTGAGAGCAGCGCTGGCTGTCCTGGCGCTCTCCGTAGCGCTGGGGGTCAGCTCCGCTGCTCTTGCTCAGGGCAGCTTCGGCGCCTTATTGA
>CAZEIY010000602.1:0-2728 GCA_964512375.1 uncultured Rickettsiales bacterium
GCCGCTAAGTGGCCGCCGAGGGGTCGTGATAGGGCCAGTTCTGGGGACTTGAACGCAACTGTGCGTTCCGACGTCGTGACGCGGTAACTGGTGCCTTTTAGGAGGCCCAGGAGTCGAGTTCGGGGGGGGCGCGGGCCGGATCGGGCCTTGGTGCGGCGGCGGTGATGACTGCGACGACTCGGACGCAACCGTCAACCCCGTGGTGGAAGGCCGATAGGGCCCAGTGGGACAGGACGAGGGCAAGGCGGCTACTGGGCGAGGTGGGCCGGGACGCTCATGGCACTTCCCGCAGGAGTCCAGCAATAGGCATAGCCGTCGAGAGTCGCACCGCAGGGGTAGGTGCTGATGTCGCCGATCTGACGAAAACGCGTGAGTGTTGGGGTGAGAGCCACCTGGCTGGGGTCGCCCCAGCAGGTCGGGTAGCCATCCGCGTCGAGTACACACGCGAGCGCACCGGTGCCGACGTTGAGTTGTGCGTAGCTGCCGGTGGGCTCGTTGTCGGCGATGCCCCAGCCATTACTTCCCCAGCAGTGGGGTGCTCCGCCCGTATCCAGCCCACAGGAAATGTCCATACCTGCGTCAACATCAGAGAAGGTGACCCCCGCCGGAACAGCGAACTCCGCAGCATCTGAACCATAGGCACTGCCCCAGCACTCAGCAACTCCAGTCGATCGTAAGCCACAGCTGCTGTGATATCCCGCATCCACGTCGACGAAGTTCGTGCCCGGCAGCGTGCAGCGGCCATTACCCGTGTTGCCCCAGCAGCTTAGTGAACCGTCACTGCTTTTTGCCCAGATATGCCCGGAACCCGCGTCCAGCTCAACTACATCTGAAGGCAGAGTTGTGGGGCCATTCAAATAACCGTAGCCCCAGCAGCGCGTGACGCCGGTGTTGTCTGTGGCGCAGGTACCGTGGCAGCCGCAGGCAATACGCTCATAGACCCCAGAGGGCGTGTTGCACCGATTCTCGTTACAGTTCCCCCAGCACTCGAGGCTACCGTCATCGAGCAGCGCGCAGGCGTGGTAGAGGCCTGCGCAGGCTTGGGTAACGGGTCCAGTCGGGACCGGCAGGTCGGCTTCATGCAGATCGTACAGGGAAGCGACTTCCGTAGCGGACAGGGCGTAGTCGTAGAGCTTTACTTCGTCCAGACTTACCGGCGTGTCGTCGGTTTCGAGGTGCCACCAACTGCCTGCACCCACCAGGAAATAGGGGTAGTTCGCGCCAGTTAAGAGAGCTCGTGCCCCAGAAGCATCGAGAGCACCATCGGAATACAGGCTCACAGTGCTGCCATCAAAGGTAGCCACTATGTGGTGCCAGGTCCCAACGATCCATGTCGCAGTGCCGTCAACATCGCCCCCCGCCACTCCCCCGCACCCCACGAAATAGGGCCCCCCCAGGGTCCCCTGGTCAGCTTGGAGCCCGAAGGAGCCAAATGGGCAGGACGAACTACCAGTCCCGGGCTGTCCATTGTCTACGACATAGCTACTACCGAAGCTGGCCAGGAAAGCAGTTTCGGTGCTGTTGTCCAATCGGGCCCAAAGGGAGAGCGACTTCGGAGCTGCCCCCTGCAGTTGTGACGGAAATGGACTCTGGGAAACAAAATACGAGACGTCCTGGTGATAGGCCCCGCCGTACGCTCCCAGAGTAATGGGGGTAGGACTGCCAATGGCCTCCAGGTTGTTCCCGCCGATGGCGTCCACGACCTTGCCGTTGGGGTCCAGAGTCTCCATGTCCCAGTAGGCCACAGGACAGGAGGTACCGGTCTCGAAACCGGCCCAGGCATCCGGATCGTTTCCGCCACAGGAACTGCCGGCACCACCAGACAGGACACACTCCGAGCTCCAGATCGCCCCGTTGTTCGTCCCGGTCCATCCGCTGACCTCGTCGGTGATGCTGTTGCCGCCCTGCTCGTTCAGATTCCAGGCTGCAAACAGGCCCGTACGGTTGGGATTGACTGCCTGCTGTGCCCAGGCCAGCAGGTCGGCATCAGAGGGCCGACTGCTCCAGATCTCTACGCGATCCATGAGCCCATCAAAGTTGTCGTTGTGTGGGTTCTTGCCGAGCAGCGCGGGATCACCCTGGCCCAGGGTATTGGTCGTGACCCCATCCAGATCCCCGACATTGTGGACCGTGAGGGCACCCTCATGGACAAATCCGAAGAAATACCCACCCGTCGCAGAGTCATATCCACCAAAGACGTAGACCCACTCGTTCATCGGAAGCGACTCGCCTGGAGAAGCCTCCGAGAGGTAGTAGTTCCCCTGGTCGACATCGAGCCCCATGTTTCCGCTACCCGCCAGGAGCGTCAAACGAGTCCCGCCACAAGAGGCGCTCTCACAGCCCGGCTGCCCACCCACCCCGAGCGTGACCACCTCAGCACCGCCTATCCCATTGCTGTCCCGCCAGATCCAGGCGGCCAGCATCTTGGTCGCGTCCACGCCGGTCAGGGCAGCAGGCACCCCACCCTGAAGTGTGACCTCGTCGTTTCCATCAAACTGCAGGCTCGAGCACACCTCGATGCAGGTGCCGTCTTGTAGCGGTAGAGCCGAGTTACTGTCGTCACAGTCTTCCGCCGTCAACACTCCGTCGCAGTCGGCATCATCTGCCACCGCCAACAAGGCAGGGTCGGTGTCGTCGCAGTCAGCCTCGCTGCCGACACCGTCACCGTCTGCGTCAAGGTCCTCGCTGTCGTCATCCCCTGCGCTGTCGTCATCGCCGACAGCAGAGT
>CAZEIY010000603.1:0-2727 GCA_964512375.1 uncultured Rickettsiales bacterium
ATCGCCGCGCCGCGTAGAGCGGAACAACCGCTCTGTCATGCGCAGCAGGCACAACGGCCCGAGGCCATAAGGCCGGTGCCGACGTGCGCGGACCCATAGCTGAGAACTCCCGCCGAGGCCCGATTTATGAGGGCGAACGGGCGCGATCGAGTTTTGGGACACCACGGGATCGCGCCCAACGCGATCAGCGCGTGTTTCAGGTCGAGCCTGCTCCATAACCAGCTGTCGATGCCCACGGCTTCTCCTAAGGATCGGTCCAAACAGGTGATTTATGATAGCTCGTTGCCCTGACTCGAATGTCCTTCGAGCCACACTACTGCGACGTACTCGCCACCGTCTGCGCCGTCACCGGCCGGGCTAATAACTGCAACTCCAGCGAGGCGAGTAGCAGGTCACGACACAGCCCCCCGAGACGCTGGGAACGTTGTGGTCGAACTCACCCCCTCTGAGGTCATAGTCGACGAGTCCGTAGCTGATCGGCCGCGGCTGTCTGCCGTTGAGGCAGAACCCGAGTTCAGCCAGCGTGTCGGTCAAGGCTACTACTCCCGCAACAGCAACGGTCACGGGACCTGTCTTGGGGCATCGAGAGTAGCCCGCCGTAATGATCAGACCCACGAGCAGTGTAGCTGCGAGGCCTGGGGCCAGTAGCAGCCAGTGTCTGCGAGTGAACGACCGGATCCGACTCAGCATCAATCAGCCTCGAAGCGCAGGGTGAACGGTCCGGCGTCGCCGTTGAAGCCGTCGATGACGACGAAGTACTGCCGGCCGGCACGGACCTCGAACGTCAGGTCATTGAAGCCGCGCTTGGCGGCCTGGTCGGCGCTGCACTCCCCCTCGGGGGTGTCGAGGAGAAGGAAGATGTCGTGGTTGACCTGAGTCGGTCGCGGCCTCACCAGCTTGATCTTCGCGTCGCCGGTGATGGGCGCTGTCCACGCGTAGGCGATCTCGGGCCCCGTGTAGTTGCCGACTGCAACCTCGCTGGGCCAGAAGTCGATGTTGTCGGTGGCCGGCGGCATCTCGCTGTTGTCGCCGCTGATCTCCGCCCAGCCGTCGATGGACGCGGCAGGCTCGCAGAGGATTGTGCCCTCGATGACACCGACAGCGGTCCAGGCGTCTGCGACCGCCGTCGCCTGCGGACCGTCACCGAACAGGTCGATGGTTGCCTGGATTGTCGCTCGCCGCGCCATGATGAAGCGCGTGTTCGGCACCATGTACAGGGTCAGCGCCCGGTACCAGATCTTCGCTGCATCCTCCATGGACAGCGATGCGTCCTGGACCATCAGGCTGAAGGCCTTGTTGGCGATGCCCGAGCTGTAGTGGACATCCATGCCGCGGTTATAGTCGGAGTAATGGTCGATGCTCATGCCATCGGCGGTGGGTGCTTGCATGTAGCGCAGCGCGGGGACGCTGCCGATCACTGCAGCATCGCCACCATCACTGATCTGAAGCTGAGCAAGAGCCGGCCTGGTGACCTCATCAGCAATTCTCCAGGTGCGAGTGTCGGTCGCCCAGCCTTTGGACCAGCTCTCCACTACGGCACCAAAGATGTCCGAGGTTGCCTCGTTGAGAGCCCCTGACTCCCCCCGGTAGATGAGTGCCGCAGAGCTTTGGGTCAGGGCGTGGGCGAACTCATGTGCCATTACATCCAGGGAGCCGGTCATCGGTGTGAAATAGGCGCTGCCGTCACCGAAGAGGAACTGTTTCTCCCTACTAGACCATGCTGCATGGGACCGATAGCTGTGGACCGTGGCGGTGAGCGTGGCGCCTCTATTGTCATAGCTGTCGCGGCCGTGAACGCTGGCAAAATAGTTGTAGACCTGCCCGAGGGAGTCGTATGCCTCATCGACCTCGGTATCGCCGCTCGCCGCATCGCCCTCCTCGCGTTCTGGGAACGCAAGGTCGCCGGGGGCGTAGTCCCAGTCGTAGATCTCTCGCTGCAGCTCCGTCTCCAACAGGTCGTAGCTCAAGACGATCTGACCGTTGTGTGCGTCGATGAACAGGGCCGGTAGGAACGGTGCAGTGGGCTGGATGGTCTGGAGTAACACGCGGTAGGCGAGGTGGTCGACGCTGTCGTAGCGCACAACCATCAGGTCGGCCTCGTGCGCGACCGCTGCTCCCGGATAGGTGTCGATGGCAACGTCGAGGGCCTGGTCCGCGGACAGGCTGGGATCCGTGTCTACTTCGATGCTGCGAATCAACCCATCGGTGACAGACGCGACCTCTCCACTCTCGTGCAGGTGAAGGATGATCTGGCCACCGAACACGGGCAGGCCCGCTTCGTACTGGTTGAGGCGGATATGGGCCATGCCCAGGGAGTCGAGGTCGACCTGGAGGGGCTCTATCGAGTCCACACCGTCCAGCGTGTCGTTCTCGGGGTTACTCAGCCAGTCCAACCCCTGCGACAGGGCCAGGGCGACGGCCTCCTCGCTGCCGTCAACGGGGCCGCTGCTGTTGAATACATCAGGTGGAGTGTAGGTGGCCTGCTGAGGAGTGCAGGCTGAAGTGAGGATGAAGAGTAGTAGTAGTAGTCGTCTCACATTCCTAAATCTATTAACCAGAGCAATAATGTCAAGAAAATGTCATGAAATAGTCCAGAAAAAGACAAGTCGGCCGCGAGAGAGGACAGGGGGCTGGTTCGTCACGCGTGGTGTCCCAAAACTCGATCGCGGGCCCCGTCCATCATTCAGCGAAGTCGGGTGAGTTGTCGTCTGATGGCTGAGGAGCGAG
>CAZEIY010000604.1:0-2723 GCA_964512375.1 uncultured Rickettsiales bacterium
ATCGAGTTCAGCCGACTTCACCATCATTGCATTGGGTTGGTCAGCGTAATTGGGCGCATACAGCGCACCGTGAACCAACTCATTCAAGCGCACGTCAGCCATGCTCAGTTCATGAACCGGATTCGACGAGAGACTCATCTCGTCCTCATAGTAGATAAACGTGTCACCCGCAGAAACGGCAGAAACACCAAGCAGCAACACGAACAAGGAGCTAAGGACAGCAACAGAAGTTCGACGATTCATCACACTGGTTCCTCTTCAAGCAGATTGGAGAAGGCTGCAATCATCGCACAGATCCCCGGCGGGCGGGATTCCAGGCGCTATCGAGTGCAGCAAGCACCTCTCGGACGGGTACAAGCTCTGCATAGAGCTGTGAGAGAGGACGAATATAGTCGTTGGCTTCATACGACTGGCGAGTATCAAGCTGTGCCCTGGCCAACGCCACCAGCAAGGTGGGGTCATTGCGGAACGAGATCCTTGCTCGCTTGAGTTGACCGTTGGGCGGCGACGGATTCTTGTCGAGAACCAACTCGAGAAGCGAGCGAGCTGCGATTCCTGCACTTGCAGCATCAGCCGCCATCTCAACCTCCAGACGCACCGCAAACTGTCCCTGAAATTGCTGTACTCGCTCTAGCAGCAGTGCTCCGCGCATGCGCTCCGACAGTCCCATATCAGCATCCATGTTCGCTCCATGAGGAGACGCGGACTTAATCAACTCTCCAAGGGCGCCTCGTACCAGGTTCGACACGTCGATGAAGGGATCGAGGTCAGAGAGTGTCGTCGTCGGCTTGATGCTGAGGTTGGGATAGTCGGTAGCCAGTCGAGTCAGGAGCGGCGCTGACTCGACCCCTCGCGCCTGCGCTTCCACCAGATCTCTGGGGGCAGTAGTCGTCGAGAACAGAACCAATGAGAGGCCATCGGGAAGTGCCGGAGCCGAGTCGGCAGCTGCAGAGGCCATTCCGAGGAGGCGCTCGGCGTCGACACGCAGCACCGCAAGATCGGCCGCCCCCCCCAGGGCGTCCAGCGCGCGCAGTGCGTGCAGACGCGACATGGCGACCAGAAAAGCGCTGTCGTAGTGAAAGAGGACCGGGGCAACCTTCGATGCGCCATCCTTCTGTGCCAGCTCCTCCTTCAAGTCTGCAGCGAAGCTGGGAATCGGCCGAATCAACGTCATCGCGGTAGCGACATCGCCGCGAGAGACGGCAGCAATCAAGTTCAGGCGCGCGCGGTAAGAAGCCGTCAGCGGCGACTCGGGTAGCGCTGAGAAGTCAGAGTCGACCGGGGCATTGCCCGTTCCCCAGATGCGAGCTACCAGAGCATCCGTCCCGTCGAGCCCAGCAACAATTCGAGCAGCAAGTGCGCTCAGCATCGGATCAGCAGCGCTCGACGCTGTGTAGCCTCGAAGAAGTGACAGCCCCTCGTCTCGAGCCCCAGAGCGGACAAGGCTCACTCCGTAGAAGTAGTCCTCGTGAACACTGGGGAGCACCTCTTCGGGATGGGTACTCCTGTGTAGGTAGAATTGGCGCAGAGCGACCCGTCCAACTTCCCCAGCCTCAGCAAAGAAATGCGCCAACTCGAGGTGGGTCCGCGCCAGACCAACACAGGCGAAGCCCGCCGCAGAGCGAGCCGAGACCGACGCATTACTCGGCTTACAACTGGACTTGAAGCCGCGCTGGGCACCATCGAGATCGTTGTTAAAGAATGCCAGCCAGCCCTCTCCGGCTTGCCCCTGCTCAAAGGGTGCAAGGTGGTCGGAGTTGGCCGCCACCAGATACATCCAGGAGTCCTTAAGGGAGTCGCTGGCACCTGTCTCCGCTGCCGCTGCTGCATCCGTCGGTTCCGAAAGCTCAGCGCCGTCTTCTGAACTGGAGCAACCCATCAGTACGGAGAAAATGATCAGGCTGCTGCAAATACTTCTCTTTAGGTACATCTACTGCCCTTTGCGTTGTTCGAGGTCGGAGATCTCGCGATTCGACTTGGCAACCGCTTTCTCCCGGCCGATTCCAGAGGCGTAGTTTCTACACTCCATCCACGCTTGAATAGCAGAATTGAGCTTATTCTTGTCGCTAACGCCCGCGTTCGCCTTGGCGTGATTGTCGTAGAGTTTAGTGCGACTGTTCGCCTTAATCTCATAAGCAAGAAGTAGGCGATCCACCTTCGTGGCGGCGGTCATGCTGAACGAATCGCCCAGGGTACGATCCACCGAGCGAACCGCCTCGACATAACGTCCGTTCCTCATGTGGCACTTCGCCATCTCGAGATTCCACTCTGGGTGATACTTGTTCCGTGGCTTCTCCATCAGCTTCGCCACCGCGTCACAGTGGCCCTTGTAGTTCTTCTTGACCTCTGCATTCTTCATCACCGTGGCCCAGGCCAGGGTGAACTGCGGGCTGTCCGAGGGCACGTTCTGCAGCGCTCTATCCTGACTGTCCGTCAAGGCGCCGCCAGCAGCCTTGCCTCTCAGTCCCTTGATCGACTCTTTGTCGTAGCTCATCGTCGCCGCACCTGCGCGAGACTCAGCCCGTGCTCGACTGGCCGCACCCGAACCGTCATCAGCATCCTCCGTGGGAGGCGGCGCATCATCACGAGCGGATGAACCGCTGCTGCTGCTCCCCCGGCTGCTGCTGCTCCCCCGGCTGCTGCTGCTTCCCCGGCTGCTGCTGCTCCCCCGGCTGCTGCTGCTTCCCCGGCTGCTGCTGCTTCCCCGGCTGCTGCTGCTTCCC
>CAZEIY010000605.1:0-765 GCA_964512375.1 uncultured Rickettsiales bacterium
GCCCCGCTACCTCAGCAGAGTTAACATAACGCCTCTTATCGGACCTATACGCCTCGTTGAGGCAAGCACCGGACTTTTCAGATCACATGCGCGCCATGAGGCGGTAGCCGCCGGTAATATCGAGGGTATGGTGGGAGCATGACTGCGAGTCCCAGTTGATGCACATCAGGCCGCCAACAACGTCGTTCCAACTTACGTCTTGATCTGCCAGGGCCGAGAATCGGCAGACTGCAGGGCTGGAGCCTGGTGAGTCATAGTTGAAGGCGAAGTGGTAGTTGTCTATGTGCCACACGACGTTGGTACCCGGAATGGCTGTACACGTGCTGGAGGCACAGGAATAGGCCGCTCCTGAGCTGACCGAAGGCGCGCTGTAGCTGGCCAGCACCACGTCCTGGTCAAACGCTGTCGCCATCGAAGCCATGATGAAGCCCTGTGTCGGGCTGCCCACGGACCACTCCGAGAACGTCGTGCCCCACAGTGCTGGCTGACTGTAGTCGCCGCTCGAATCAACCTCATTGATGTAGGTCGTCGTCGCCGTCCCCGCGTAGCCCCATCGAGCGACATGATTCGGGTGGGTGGAGTCACAGGTAGAAGCCGGATTGCCGGAAAAAGACCCCAGCATGAACAACACGGTCCAGCCCCCGCCATCGGTCGTCATGTCGCAGTAAGCCTCGAACGCGCCCGTACCATCGGGGTCGATCCAGTAGGTGCCGTCGCCAGTGGAGTGACCTGCGTTAAGCAATTGCAGACATGAGGTGCCCGGGC
>CAZEIY010000605.1:775-2716 GCA_964512375.1 uncultured Rickettsiales bacterium
ACACTTGAGACACCATCCCCATCGGCATCCCCACGCAACTCGCAGGCCCAGGAGCGTGGCTCGCCAGGCAGGTCGCAATTCGCAATGAACCATGTCCCCTCGTTCGAATGCCCAGGCTCATAGGCGCCAACACAGTCTCGGTCGGCTGCGTTGACCGTTGTCGATTGCCAGTTGGTGTAGATGGTGGATGCGCCAGAGGGCCACACCAAGCTTCCTTCGTCGAGGCTGTCGTTTAGCCCCAGCCAATACTGGTCAGTGGGCCAGGACATCGAGTTAGCGGTCGCGATCGAGTCCATAAGGCCAAGCAGGAAGTTGTCTTCTGTTGAGTTAAGGACTGTTGCCAGACCGTCGTAGCCTCCGACTGCACAAGAGCTCACCGCCGTCGCAGCAGTCGTTGCGGGCCCACACACTGCAAAGTAATCCACGCCAAGATAGGCCGCCTCACAGTCCAGCCCATCACAGTCCGAATCATTGCCATCCCCGTACACATCACCGGCCTGGGGGTAGGCCGTTGCATCATTGTCGTCGCAGTCCTCGTGCATGAAAAAGCCGTCACCGTCGGCGTCGACAGGGACGGTTCTTGCGACGCGGAAACCGAGTTCGGCGCTACCGCCGCGGTAGCTGGCGTCCGCATGATTCCGGTAGGCAACTCGCAGACCATCGGTGTCGCCCCAGCCGCCCCCGCGATACACATGTCTCCCACCCGTAGCTGGAGCCCAGGGATTCACACTCAGAGTGTTGAAGAAATAGTTGGCGTCGTAGGCATCAAGGGTCCACTCCCAGACGTTGCCGCTCATGTCGTGCAGGCCCCAGTCATTGCCCGGCCATCCACCGACCTCGTGGGTGACGAGACCGCTGTTGCTGTTGTACCAGGCGACAGCTCCCGGGTCATTGCTGCCCGCATAGAGGAAGTCCGTTCCGGCGCGCGCTGCGTACTCCCACTCGGCCTCAGTGAGCAGACGGTAGCCCTCGCAGTCATAAACTGAGCCCGTCGGGCTGTTCACCGAAACGCCAGTGCAGACGAGGTCTACTCCGGCTGTGCCGCTGCAGTCGCTCAGCGTGAGGCACTCGGACAGTCCTTCGGCGAGCGACAGCTCATTGGCAAAGGCAATCGACTCGTACCAGTTAACGTACTCCACGGGGCAGTCCAGGCCACAGTTGGCCCCAGCGCCGTTCGGACCGAAGTGCGAGGGATTGTTGGTGAGCATCGTCTGCCACTGCCGTTGGGTGGTTTCGGTCTCGGCCACCCAGACGTCATTGCTTAACGTAACCATGTGCGCCGGAGACTCGTTGTTCTGACAACCGGACTGGCCGGTGGTGCAGCCCATTTCGAACATGCCAGCACAGAGTTGGATGAACTGGATGCCCTGCTGAAGCGACCCGTCCAGGCAGGTACCTACCGCGGCACTGTCATCATCGTCGCCAGCACTGTCATCGTCGTCGCCGGCCGAGTCATCGTCGTCATCCCCAGCCGAGTCATCGTCGTCATCCCCAGCCGAGTCATCGTCGTCATCCCCTGCCGAGTCATCGTCGCCAGAGGTGTCATCGTCGCCAGAGGTGTCATCGTCGCCAACCACCGAGTCATCGTCGCCAGAGGTGTCATCGTCGCCAGAGGTGTCATCGTCGTCGCCGGCGTCACACTCCGCCAAGAGCAGACAGTCACCATCGGCACAGTCAACCCAGGTATCGCAGTCGTTATCGATGCCGTCGCTGCATACCTCGGTGGCACCCAAATGGATGGTGGGGTCGTCCGGTGCGCAGTCCACCGAATCGGCTGTGCCATCACCGTCGAAGTCGTTGGTGCTGGGGCCACCACAGCTGACAACAAGTAGGACCAGCAAGGACAACAGCAGACTTCGACGCACCGCAAACTCCCTCAACCGAATGGCGTATAGGTCCGATAAGAGGCGTTATGTTAACTCTGCTGAGGTAGCGGGGCGT
>CAZEIY010000606.1:0-2708 GCA_964512375.1 uncultured Rickettsiales bacterium
GGGTCGGAGGTTCAAGTCCTCCCGGGGGTGCCTTTTTAGAGGGGGGCGGGGGCGCCGGCTTTGCGTGATAGAACCAGCAACCAGAGGGAGCGTTGGAATGAGAAGTTTGCGATTGTTGTTGGTAGTGGGTGCGGTACTTGGCCTGGCGGGCTGTGGCTCGGATTGTGGCGAGGGAACCCACGACGAGAAAGGCACCTGTGTCCCTGACGAGGAGTCGGACGCGGACACCGATTCGGATGCTGACACCGACACGGACTCAGGCGACACGGACTCTGCAGTAGACACCCAGGCCGTGGACCAGGATGGTGACGGGGTGGCCGTGGGCCAGGATTGTGACGACAACGATGCGAGCCTTGGAGCCATTGCCGAAGACGCCGACTGTGATGGCTCTCTCACCGCCGATGACTGTGATGACAACGATGCGAATTCCACCCTCGTGGCCGAAGACGCCGACTGTGATGGTGCGCTCACCGCCGATGACTGCGACGACTCCGACGCCAACTCCACGACTGTCGCCACAGATGCAGACTGCGACACCGTCCTCACCGCAGATGACTGCGACGACAACGACGCTGCGTCTACCACCGTCGCCACCGACGCCGACTGTGACACCGCGCTCACCGCAGATGACTGCGACGACAACGACGCTGCGTCTACCACCGTCGCCACCGACGCCGACTGCGATACCGTCCTCACCGCCGATGACTGCAATGACGCCGACGCATCATCTACCACCGTCGCCACAGACGCAGACTGCGACACCGTGCTCACCGCCGATGACTGCAATGACACCGATGCCAACTCCACTACAGTCGCCACAGATGCAGACTGCGACACCGTGCTCACCGCAGATGATTGCAATGACGCAGATGCGTCCCTGGGAGCGATATCGGAGGACGCAGACTGTGATGGCACACTGACAGCAGATGACTGCAATGATGCCGATGCGTCATCGACCACGGTGGCCACCGATGCAGACTGCGATGGCACGCTAACCGCGAGCGACTGCAACGACACAGACCCCGCAATCCATCCGTCCGCATCTGAGATTTGCGATGGAGTGGACAACGACTGTGACACCGTCATCGACGAAGACGACGCAATCGATGGAAGCACCTGGTACCGCGACGAAGACGGTGATGGATACGGCAACGCCAACGTGACCACCAGCGCCTGCGTACAACCCACGGGGTACGTCGCCGACCATACGGACTGTGCTGATGACGATGTATACACCTACCCAACTGCCGCTGACGAACCGGACATGGACTACGTGGATGCCGACTGCGACGGTGTAGATGGGAACTTGAGCGAAGCGATCTTCCTGGATCCCACCAACGGTAACGACGGAAACACGGGACTGAGCCCGAGTGATGCACTGTCCACCTTAGACGTCGCCTACCAGGAGGCAGCCGCAAACGCGCTGAGCTGGATCCTCATCGCCGATGGCACTGTCAGCCTCTCACAGGGCTTTGTGGAAGGAATCAACATAGCCGGCGGATACGACGCGAATCAGGGATGGGTACGCACCTCCGCCATCGTGCCCGAGATCCCTATCGACAGCGAGACGCTGTCCGGGTGGACTACGAACACGGAGTGGCAGCAGCTCCGCATTGAAGCCGTCTCCACCGGCGACTCCAGCATCGCACTGCTGGTTCACAACTCATCCGGCCTGTTGCTCAACGGCTGTGAGATCTACTCGGACAACGCCGTCGCTGGCAACAACGGCCCAAGCGGCGCCATTGGCTCCAACGGCTCCAGCGGCTCCCAGGGCCAAGACGGTTGCACACCATTTGGTAGTGGGGGCTCCTGCACCCAGCCCAGCGGGGGCGCCGGCGGCAATGGCTGCAACGGTTACAGCGGTGGCAACGGTGGGCGTTCGGGCCTGGGGAACAACAACGGCCAAAGCGGACAAGCTGGTGGCGGACCTGGGGCCGGGGGCGGCAGCGGTGGCGGCGGTGGCGGTGGCAGCCATTACTCCGGGACCTCAGGGTCCACTGGTTCTACCGGCCCAAACGGATCCCCCGGCGTCAATGGCAGCGCTGGGTTCAGTGCCGGCACATTCTCCGGCACAGGCTACAGCCCTTCCTCGGGTAGCGCCGGGACCACGGGAACCGTCGGTAGCGGTGGCGGTGGCGGCGGTGGCGGGGGCGGTGGAGATGGAAGCCCTTTCGCTCTCGATGACTACGGCGGCGGCGGCGGCGGCGGCGGCTGCGGTGGTACCGGCGGTCAGGGTGGGATCGGCGGCGGTGCTTCAGTGGCCCTTCTACTCATCAACTCGAGCGTCGAATTGCTCAACTGCAGTATTCAAACCGGCGACGGGGGTGCCGGTGGCGACGGTGGCACCGGTGGTGCCGGAGGTGGCCGTGGCCAAGGGGACTCAGGCGGTGTGGGTTCTGACGGCGGAGGGAACGGCGGACACGGTGGAAGCGGAGGAGACGGCGGCGATGGTGGAGACGGTGGCGGCGGTGGCGGCGGCCCCAGCATTGGCATCCAGTGTTCCAATTCAACTCTGATCATCGACTCGAACACCAGCTTCACCCTGGGCGGAGGTGGTGCCGGCGGTTCGAGTGGAGGCGCCAGCGGCGCAGCCGGCCTGACCAGCAACACGGACGGGTGTTGAAACCCGATCACGTTCTGCTCTCAGCTCCATGCCCCCCTTGCCACATTCCTGGCACATAGACCCATCAAAGCCCACAAGCCCCACA
>CAZEIY010000607.1:0-1292 GCA_964512375.1 uncultured Rickettsiales bacterium
AGCAGCTCCCGCAGGTGACCTTTCATCTCTACTTCGGCTCGGGCACTGATCTCGAGGCACGGGTGCGCACCCAGGAGATCGACTGTGCTATCAGCTCGCGACGCATCAGCGACCCCAGCCTCGAGGGCATCCGTATCCACGAGGAGACCTATGTGCTGGTCGCAGCGCCGTCCCTGCTCGCCGAACGTCCCCTCAGTGATCCCGCGGATGCGGCTGCGCACGTTGTCGTTGACGTCAATCGTGATCTGCCGCTCATGCACTACTACCGTGATGCACCCGCCGCCGCCCCGCTCGCATTTCGCAGCCTGCGCACCATGGGCACGATCTCGGCGATTCGAGAGGTCGTCGTTGCTGGTCAGGGGGTCGCTGTCCTGCCCGAGTACCTGATCCGAAGTGACCTGGAGGCAGGCCGTCTTGCGGAGCTGCTGCCGCAGACGCAGCTGCTCACCGATCACTTCCGCCTCGTCCACCGTCGCGATGACCCCCGCGCCGTGCTGCTGCGGGACGTCACCCGCATCATGTCGACCCAGCCGCTGAGGTAGCACTGAGCGCTTCATTCCTTGGGTAACTCCATGCGCGCCATGCCGTGGATCTCGAAGGGAACCGACTGCAAGCCGTCACGAAACGTGTTCAGCTCCCAGACATCAACGCCTCGGTGACTGACGAAGGCGCGCTGCCGCCTCTCCATCCCGTGCTCATCGATGTATCCGAAGTACACGAACGTCTCGGCTCGGTCGTCGAGGATCGGCCCGACCCGGCTACAGAACAGTTCCTCGTTGCCAGAAAAGGAGTGCAGAGTTTCTCCATCGAATCTCGAGAAGTTGGCCTGTGGGCACCACTCGTCATTACTCTGGTGAAAGAGCACTCGGGCATCGGATAGGGACGTCGGCGGCAGCATCTTCAGCTCGCCCGGCCGGTGTAGACCGCTCAGGTCCATCGACCAGGTCATTGGGCCTCTTTGTGGCGAGAATCCGGTCAGTAGGGTGCGCATCTCGCCTTCTTCGTCTTGCACCTGCAGGCCCAACACGAGCATGGTCTCGTCACCTCGCTGGAAGGTGTCCACCAGCCAGGGGTCCCAGGGCGCGTGGCCCCACGAGGGCACCATGTCCGGGGTGATCATGGTGTGTGCCGGCCACATCATGACTTCGGCGTCGGGGTCTCGCACGTTGACCGAGAAGAGGGTGCCGAGAAGGGGCTGGGCATACATCATCGAGTTGTCGATGAGCACGAAGAAGCGATCCTCGTCCTGGGGATCCACCAACACCCGCGCGCGGTTCATCAGTCCAGGAAGC
>CAZEIY010000607.1:1302-2707 GCA_964512375.1 uncultured Rickettsiales bacterium
TGCCTGGGGCAGGTAGACCTTTGTGCCCCAGCCCCACTGCATGATGAGTTCACTCTCGCCGCTGATTCCGTCGCCGAGCCACGCGTGCTGGCTGTAGGGAGAGTCCGGGCCATGGCCGCTGGTCACTGCTAGGAATCGCCCTGGACCTGCCGCCTGCAGTGAATTGTGCTGCGCCCACATGCTGGGGCAGGGCGAATCGAAGGAGCTGACCACCTGGCCCATCACATCGATGATGTCGTAGCGTGGAACACCGGGGCAGGGTCCGTAGCAGTTATTCTCGACCTCACCCGGGTCGTTCCAGGCGACCGCGAAGAACTCCTCGGGCATCTCGCCCGGCTCCAGTGCAGCCCAGGCCGAGGGCAGTCCCCCGTTGGATGCACCACCCACTGGGGGCTCTTCGATGGGGGTAGAACGTTGGCTTAAGACCGACTCGGGCCCCTCTGCGTGAGCCTCTACTTTGGTGAGTTGGTAATCCGAGCAACCCGCCAGAGCGATGCTGATGAGGCCGAGCGAAGCGATTAGTAGCCGTGTTGCGTGTTCCATGACACCTCCTGAAGAACAGTGTGGTGTGCACCAACAGAGAAGGGAATCGCTATGTTTGCGACTTAATTGTATTGATAAGCAAGACAGTCGGCGATTGTCGCAGCCGAAGGTGCTACTCAAGCAGTGCTTACAAGAAGTGCCCTGCGATCAAGTTGAGCGCAAGTAGCGAGAGCACGACTACGAACAGTCGCTCGAAGCTGCGTTCATCGAGGCGCTGCAGGACACGCTTGCCCGCGACCGTACCAATGATGACCATGGCGACCAGCAGAGTAAGGATGGGTGCGTGCTCGAGGTAGTCGAAGCCTAGCGCCACGAAGGCGGGGATCTTGAGCAGGTGGGTGAGGCTCTGGCACACCGCCTTGGTGGCAACGACCTCTTCCTTGTCGAAGTCCTCTCGTAGGAAGAATGGTGCGATGAAAGGGCCCGTCGCACCGACAAAAAGCGACAGAAAGCCTGCCGTCAGCCCGAGGGGGGCGTAGATCCAGAGAGGTGGAGCCCGAAGTGATCCAAGACGGCCGCGGCTGAACAGAAAGAGCAGCAGGAAGAAACCGATGAACGGCTTGAACCAGGTGAGCTTGATGCCCTGCCATGCCAGCGTCGCGAGAGCCACGCCCACCACCAGGCCGGGCACATAGGCAAAGAAGAACCGCCACCGAACGTGTGGAATGAACACGATCGTGCGGGTTAGATTCGAGCACAGCTGAACGATTCCGTGAATTGGTACGACCAATGCGGCAGGAAGTACGATGGCCATGACGCCGAGCAGGGTGACCCCGCCGCCCATACCGACGATTGCCGAAAACGCTGATGTGGTGAAGGCGGCCAGGGCGAGCATGGACGCAATGAAAGGGCTCATGGGTCA
>CAZEIY010000608.1:0-2459 GCA_964512375.1 uncultured Rickettsiales bacterium
AGGGAGGCGTGGTACAGAAGACCAAGGTGCCCCAGGACAAGATCCCCAGCTACTCCGACTACCAGGATGCCCTGGCCAAGAAGCTGTCCAAGAAGCCCAAGATCGATCAGCGCGGCACGCTCGGTTTCCCCGCCATGAACAAAAGCAAGAGCGGTGGCGGCGTTGTCACCAACAACGCGGCCGACGCCATCCTGGACGAGGACCCGTACGAGATCAAAGTGGCCATCGCCTACTGGTCGAACTTCGCCTTCTCCTGCTCCGGCTCCGACCGCTGGGAGCGGGCCCTGACCAAGCTGCCCTACTTCGTTCACATCACGACCAATCCGTCGGAGATGTCACACTTTGCCGACATCGTCCTGCCCGCGGCACACCAGCTGTTCGAGAAGTGGAGCTTCCTCAAGTCGAAGCAGAATCTGCACGGCTATGCCAGTCTGACGCAGCCGATGATCAAGCCGCTGTGGGATGTACGGCAGGACGAGACGGAGGTGCCCTTCCTGCTGGCCGAGGCCCTGGCGGAACGCGGCTTCGACAACATGCAGCGCTACTTTCGCGAGGCCTTCGCCGATCCGGAGACCGGCCAGCACCCGGACACGAGCAAGGAGTTCGCGCTTTCAGCCACCAAGATGTTGACCCGCCCCTGCTGGGATGCCAGCCACAAGGACTATGGCAAGTATGGAGACGCCCTGGCAGGTTGGGATGACTTCGTCGAGAAGGGCGTCTGGAACTCACACCGGTTTGAATACGGCAAGAAGCGGGGCAAGTACGGCACCGTAACCGGCAAGTTTGAGTTCTACAGCGAGACGCTGAAGAAGTCGCTCAAGGGACATGCGAAGAAACACGATGTCAGCGTCGACGAGGTGCTGGCAGCCACGAACTACCTGGCCACGGGTGAACTCGCCTTCGTGCCGCACTTCGAGCCGGCCCTCAGGTGGGGAGACGAGAAAGAGTTCCCCCTGATCTTCTTCGAGCACCGCAGCCGGCTCAACCGGGAAGGGCGCTCGGCGAACTGTACGTGGTACCAGGAGCACAAGAACGCAGATCCCGGGGACGAGAACTGGGACGATGTGCTGAAGATGAACCCGGTGGATGGCCGCCGACTCGGCCTGCAGGACCGCGAGATGGTTCGCGTGGTCTCCAGCACCGGAGAGATCACTGTACGCCTGAAGCTGTGGGAGGGTGTCCGACCAGGGACCGTGGCCAAGTGCTATGGCCAGGGGCACTGGGCCTACGGACGGGTCGCCGCCGCCGACTTCGGGCGTCGGTTGCCCCGTGGTGGCAACAACAACAGCATCCTACCGCCGGAATACGAACGCCTGAGCGGCTCGACCGCCCGGCACGGTGGGTGTGCAAGAGTCAAAGTCGTTCGCGCCTAACGGATCCAGGAGAAACAACAGATGGCCGCCAAGCAATTCGGAATGGTGATCGACCTCCACAATTGTGTGGGTTGTGCCGGCTGCGATATCGCCTGCAAAGCCGAGAACAACGTGCCGGAGGGATTCGCCTGGTCCAACCATGTTCTCACGACGGAAGGGACATTTCCGGACGTTCAGTTCCGCTACACACCGACCTTGTGCAACCACTGTGAAAACGCTCCCTGTGTGGACAACTGCCCCACGACGGCGATGCACAAGTCGGAGGAGGGGATGACACTGCACGACGCCGGCAAGTGCATCGGCTGCCGTGCCTGCCAGGTGGCCTGCCCCTACGGTGTCGTCTATTTCAACGAAGAGCAGCCACATCCCCGTTTTGCCGACGATGAGGGGGCTTTGATTCCTGATTGCACGGCCACCGGCAAGGAGGTGGCTGACGGCGCTGGCGCGCCGATCCCGTACTACAACCCGGATCGCGCCACGACCTATCCTGGAATCCGTCCACAGGGAATCGTGGAGAAGTGCACCTTCTGTGATCACCGCCTGAAGAAGGGGGAGCAGCCGGCCTGCGTCGTAGCATGCCCCGCTGACGCCAGGATTTTCGGTGACCTCGACGATCCGGACAGTGCCCCAAGCCAGGCGCTTGCCAGGCACAAGTCCAGCGTGCTCAAGCAAGAGCAGGGAACACGGCCGCGTGTCTTTTACATCCGCGACTACTAGAGGGGAGCCGACAGTGGTCACTCTGCCCGAGGCATCTGGTACGCCGCCTGCCTGCCGCGCCAATGCCTGGTACGCACTGGCCCGCACGCTGACCCCGCCTGGTGAATGGCAGGAGAATCTCCCCGATCTGGTTGATTCCGGCCTGTCCGGCCTGCCGGACCCTCTGCCCGATCTCGGCAGCCGGCTGGCGGGACTGATCGCTGACCATCTCGATTCTCGTGAGCCGGTGGCGGTGGCCCACGCCAGAGCCTTCCTCGGTCCCTTCGAGCTCCTGGTCGCGCCATGGGCCTCGTTCTATCTCGAGAGCGAACCACAGCTGATGGGTGCTGTCAGTCAGTATGCGGCGCGGGCCTATGCGGATGCCGGCCT
>CAZEIY010000608.1:2469-2697 GCA_964512375.1 uncultured Rickettsiales bacterium
CACGTGACCCATGAGCTCGAGTTCATGTATTTCCTCGCCTTCAACGAGGCGGCCACAGGAGATTCATCATGGGCGGAACGTCAGGTCTGCTTCTGGCGGGAACATCTTGGACTCTGGCTCCCCCGGTTCGCCGATGCCGTGACACGGGCAGGTATCCATCCGGTGTACGATGGGTTGGCACAGATCCTGAGCCGGCTCTGCGCCCTGCAGGATGCTCAACAGGGACCT
>CAZEIY010000609.1:0-2697 GCA_964512375.1 uncultured Rickettsiales bacterium
AACAACCTGGTCAAGGCGTTTTGCGATTGGAGGCTGCCCCTGGACAAGCTCAAGTCGGCTTTTGGGAACGCCACTGCTCACGACGACTATCTGAGCTCGGTGGCTGAGAGTACTGAACTGTCCGATGGTCGCGTCCTGCAGGTACACCAGGCTGCAGGCATCTCCGACCGACAGGCCACCTTGTCCTTTACGCACGAGGACCTCTCGGATGGCGGCTACAAAGTGAGCTGGACCCTTGCAGGAAAGCAGGCGCCCCTCGGTGAGGGGCGCGTGGCGGTTCCCCTGGACGACGGATACTGGCAGGTTCGTCCGGGCGAGAGTGGCGTGAACAAGGTGGAGTACTCGCTGCGCTATGACCCGGGTGGGCGGGTACCTACCTGGATTGTGCGGGCGTTTCAGAAGGGCGGGACCGGAGACATTCTCGAAGAGATGCTCGCGGCCGCATCTAAGCTCTAGAGCGGAACTCTCTTCCCGCTCTGGTTGCTTCAGCCCAGGTTGTCGCGGCCGGTGAGTACGGCTGTGAATCCCCGAGGGTCTTCCCACGGAGCGAAGTGGCCACACGACAACCAGTGGAGCTGGCCGCCCGTGGTCCGCTGGACGGCATGAGCAACGCGCTGCGGGTACCACGGGTCACGCTTGCCCCAGACCAGCCGCACCCCACAGGATCGTAGCCGTCTTGCGAGATCACGAGGAGGCTTCATTGCGCGCGCTATACGCCGCATCCGGGACGCCCAGCCGGGGCCGTGGTCGCCAAATGCCTCGAGCAGGGAAGTGGCGTGTTCAGGCAGGCAGCCGCCCGCCAGAAAGCGCCGTCCGGCGTGCTGCTCATAGAACCAGCGGTGTACCTGGGGCAGCGTTGTCAGACGGATCGCGGACCAGTAGAGACCCAGCGCCGTTCCGGAGAGCACCACCCCCTGTCCGGGTTTCGCCATCATTGCGCACAGAACACCCCCGAGGTCATGGCCGACGAGAAGGTCGGCGTCTTGCGCGAGGGGAGAGAGTTGTTCAGTACAACTCTCCAGGCTCCAGTCTGACGGGGTGCCCGCGGCGTCCAGGCCGGGAACTGGAGGAGCGAGCAGTTCCCAGTTCGGTGGAAGCTGTAGCTTCTCCCACAGCCGGGGCGAGGTGGGTAGGCCGTGGATGGCAAGTAACTTCACGACTGCATCCCCTCAGCCAACGACTTCCACCTCGTCGCGGGAGACGGTCCGGGCAATGTCGCGCAACTTCTCCGACATGTACGGGTCTTCTGCATAGACGCGCCGCATCTGGGTACACAGATCCTTGGTGCGACGGAAGGCCGACACCAGGTCGCCGGAGACGTCGTTCGCGCTGTCGATCATCAGCATCAGTTCGGACAGCGACTTGCCCTGGTACCAGGCGAGTCCGAATGGAATCATCTCTGGAGTAAAGGTGACCGGCACGCCGATGGCATGTTCGCAGCTACGTACCACCTCGCTGTAGCGGATCGCGCGCAGGCCCTTGGCCAGCTTGGCCGCAGGGCCGCGGGGTCGCTCTCTCACCTCCACCGTACGCGAGAAGGTGTTCGACAGAGCGCAGAGTCCGGCAAAGATGAGTTCGGGCTCGAGCGAATCGAGGACGCCCGAGATCACGATCTCAGTCGAGAAGATCTCTTCAATCTGCAGGTGTTGAAGGATGCGGGCTCCAGCGTTGAAGCTGAGGTCCTCCTGTAGGTAGCCGATGCCTTGCAGGATGTCGGTCTTCCGGGAGAAGTCCTGGAACACCCTGCCCTGTCCGCGGCCCATCAGTTTCTTTAGCTTGCGGTACTTCTTGGCTCGGCCGACCAGAGCCCTGGGAGGCGGGGGTGCTCCCTCGGCCTCAGGGTCCCAGTTGTCTTTGATCAGAGAGTTGCGGATGTCTTCGAGTCGCTCGGAATCGCGCTGTGCGCGCTGTAGGAAGTGAAAGTTGAGGAAGCTCTTGTTGATGATTTCGCGGATCTCGTCGAGATTGCGCTCATGTCGGCTGAGCAGATTGACTACCGAGTTGAAGCTGAGGTTGAAGGCTGAGCGAACCTGCTCGTGCCGTCCGGCCATGTAAGAGCGAATGGCCTCCTGGTCTCGCTCGAAGTCGGAGAACTCCTCGAGGATGACGACATAGCCGACGTCGTCGAGTCCCCGCCGTCCGGCGCGTCCTGCTTTCTGCATGAACTGTCGTACAGTCAGAGGAACGACTCCGCGGCCATCGTACTTACGCAGAGCCTGGAAGCACACGCAGCGCGCGGGCATGTTGATACCTAGGGCGAATGTAGAGGTGCAGTACAAGACTTTGATCAGGCGCCTCTCATAGAGTCCTTCGACGAAACCCTTCAGCCCAACGTGCAGGCCGGCGTGGTGATAGGCGATGCCCTTGAGGTACATCGCCTCCTGCTCAGAGGTCATGACCTTGAGGAAGTCTTCGTCGAACTGGTCGACCCGCTCCTTGATGAGCTTCTTCTCCTCTGCGGTGGTGAAGCCGTCCTGCGGGCCCCGGCGATTCAGCTCGCGGGCAAACTGCTCGCTCATCTTCCTCGAGAAGACGAAGTACAACAGAGGGCGGAAGCTCTCGCCCAGCATCTTGATGATCTCGTAGTGCCGGGTCTCGGACTGACCGGGCATCGTCAGCCGGCCCGAGCCTCCCCGGCGCCCTCGTCGTCGGCCGCCGCGTCCTCGTCGCTCGTTGTCACGCGTTTTTTTCAGTTCA
>CAZEIY010000610.1:0-2694 GCA_964512375.1 uncultured Rickettsiales bacterium
CACGCCCCGCTACCTCAGCAGAGTTAACATAACGCCTCTTATCGGACCTATACGCCTCATCGGACGCCGTCAGCTCGTCCACCATCGCCACGCCATCCGCGGTGCCCGCACTCACGGTGTTGATCGCGGCCGCACCCAGGCCCCGGCCGACTTTCTTGAGAAATCCGAAGGTGTCCGCCTTCAGCTTTTCTTGCCATCGCTCGTCCTTCACGCGGTCGACAAGCGAAATGCACAAGTCCCGCATCAGAAGCAGGCCCAGGGAGTCACCTCCGCCACTGGCCCCGTACTGCCAGGTCTCAAACCAGTGGGTCAGAATCGTGTCTCTGGAGTCCTTCTTGATGTTCTTCAGTACCAGCTGCATCAGGGAGGTCTTTCCCGAGCCCCACTCCCCCTGAATGCCGATGGTCATCGGGGTCTCTGCACTCCGAACAAAGCTGGCTAATCCCGCCGCATAGGGCTTGATCGAGAGTCGATCCTCTTGGTGGGTCCGGAGCGGACGATCCGGGCGGCCGAGACTCGGTGTGGCTGACATCGTTGTTTCCCCTCGTTGCTGGCCGCCCACTGAGGCGCGCCCCAGCGGGATTCTATAAGGAAACGACGAGCTCTGGCTCAGCGGTCAACCGACTCGGCTTGAAGCTACGCCAGCCGTCGTCGTCCACGCTCCAACAAACAATCAGATCAGGCTTCGGCGGGCGAGACGTGGCTCCCGGCTTCCGTGGCGGTAGTTTTGATGGATGGAGCGTGCACTCCATCTCACCCTGGCTACCGTCGGACTTCTCGAAGGCGACCGCCACGATCCCTTCCCGGAGCATCGCTACGATTTCCTCTGAGTTCATCGCGTCCTCCTCGTTGCTGGAGCGTCCACCTGGTGTGTGTCGTCGGAGAGTTTAGCAAGGCCGGGAAAAGGGGGCTGACGGGAGGATCAGCCCGCCTCAACCAGTCGAATCTCATTCTCGGTCAATCCGTAGAGTGAATAGATCAAGGTGTTCATCTCCTTCTCTGCAGCATTGATTTCATCGTCTAGGGCCAATATCTCGCTGTCGAGCGCGATCACCTTCTGGACGATCGCGGGATTGCCCGTTCGGCGCAGACTGAGCAGCTTCTTCAACAGGCGCTTCCCATCAAAACTGGCTGTGACGTTCACCCCCCGCAGAGCTTTACGCCACTGAGCAGCAACAAACTTGGCTTCGGTCTCTCCGGGAAGGTAGATGCGGTCGATGGCGGTCCGACCGTTGATGAGCAGTCGGAGCTCATCCTCTTCGCATTGAACCTCAAGCGTCGCTCCCGCCTGGAGCATCGTATCGAGGCCGGCGAGTTCGTTGGTCAAACGACGCTCACGCTCCACCTTGGCCCAACGAGCCTTCTCCCGTTTGCCAAGATCGGCTGGGGCTGCCGCTTGAAGCTCCGTCCGCGGCTTCACCTTGGACCAAAGCCAGGACTCGTCACGCTTGTCGTCCTCACACTGTGGGCTGGTCAGACGGCGGTCGAGCTTCGCAGCCAACAGAGGTCGGTTGGTGTGAAGTGACTCCAGTAGTCGTGCACCGTCTGCGACTTGCTCTGTCTGATTGACGCCCGCCTCCGGACCAGGCAATGGGCTTAGAAACTGCGTTTCAGCTTCAAAGTAGCCGTGCGCCTTGGGGCGCGCCGTGCGCACGAACATGAAGTTCGGCACCGGTGAGTTCAGAACCCCAAGCAGGAAGTAGAGGTCCGTGGTCGAGCTGCTGGCCAGCTCAATCGAGTAGACACGTCCACCGAGCGTTGACAGTGAGCCATCGCAGTCAACTGCCACTCTCAATTGGGGAGCTGTCCCGGCGACGAGCAGCTTGGGTCTAGTCTGGCGTTCCAGACTTTGCGGCCTGCTGAAGCAGTACCACTCTTCGGTGTCGAATCGCCCTCGCTCTCTCGCGCGCAGCGCCTCCTCATGCCGAGTGAGGTGTCTCCACACGTTTGGCGCCCGGGCAGCAAGGATCTCCTGATTGACCAAAGTGCTGGGACCATCTGTCCCAATGCCGTAGGGGAAGATGAGTGCACGCCGCGGCACTGGCTTGGCATAGCGAGCGAACCCCTTCGCATCTGCCACCGCTCGCAGGAGCACCGTCTCCAACTCAATAGTCCCGTCGTCGGGACCAAGATCGAATGGATGGGAAGCGCGCCCTGAATTCCACTCCTGAGTCACAGGCAGCACAAAGACGGGATCTGCGCTGGTCTTGACACCCTGAAAGACGGCAGTCGAGTATCTTGAAGAACCGAGTGTTTCGCACTGATCGAGCTTGGAAAGCAGTTTCGCTTCCACTTCCGAGTGGAAGCTCCAACTCGATGCAGGATTCAACAGCTCGTAGGTCTGAAGTGGGAGATCTTCACAGAGACCGCTCGGCAACAAGGCGATGTCCTCTGCGCCCCTGCTCGCGGAAGCGAATCTGATTCCTTGCTGGTGAGAGCCATCGAAGAACTGGAGGGCTGTGTAGGTTGTGGCTTCTGGGAACACCTGGTGTGCCTTGAAATCGACCCAACATCGCATTGATCTTGTTTGGTGCACGAAGCCCCGAAGAGCGGATCCATACTCGTTGAGCAGCCACACACTAGGCGCGATGTATCCCAACTTCCCGTGTTCGTTCAGAAGCTCGACACCGCGTTCAATGAACGGGAGGTAGATGTCGAAGTTGCCGGTCTGCGTACTTTCGTACCTGGGCGATC
>CAZEIY010000611.1:0-1751 GCA_964512375.1 uncultured Rickettsiales bacterium
CATGACTCGCGCATCATCATCGGCACCGCGAACAGCGAAGGGGCTCGCGGAGGCACGCCCGTGGCTCTGCATTGCTCGGAGTTCAGCCGCTACGAGAACCCAGACGACACCATGGCAGCGCTCTTCAACTCACTTGGCACCGACCCGGAAGTGGTCTTGGAAACCACGGCGAATGGGATGAACTTCGCCTATTCGATGTGGGTCGACGACGAGCTCGAGTACCACCGGGTGTTCTATCCGTGGACCGAAGATCCCGACTGCGCCACAAAGAAGGACACCTACAACACGCCGCCTGAGATCGAAGAACTGGTAGAGGAGTTTGAACTCACCCCGAACCAGAGCAACTGGTACACCGAGACGTACAGGCTGAAGTGCAACTCGAAGATGAGGATCCTGCAGCAGGAGTATCCCATCATCGCCGAGCACGCCTTCGTCTCATCGGGCGGACGCTTCTTCCACGCATCGTACCCAGGCGGCGATCCCGAGCCCGGCTACCTCACATACGCCGAGCCAGCGAAGTGGCACACCTACGTGATGGGGGTCGACACCGCCAGCGGCGCAGAGAAGGGGGACTTCTCCGCGTTCTGCGTAATCGACGTCACCGACCCGAAGGAGGCCAAGACCGTCGCCACGTACTACGAGCGCGTGATGCCGCGTGCGTTCGGAAAGCGCGTGCTGGCCGAGGCGCACAAGTGGCGAGCGCTGGTGGTGCCCGAGGCCAACAGCTACGGGCTGACCATCATCGAGGAGCTCAGGCTCAGGAACTATCCCTATATTTACCACAAGTTAGACCAGAAGAACGGCGAGAACACCTGGACCAAGAAGTACGGCTTCTGGACCGACCGCGCCTCGAGGCCGCTCATGCTGTCGAAGCTATACGAAGCCCTCTATGAGGGCTGCTTCGACGGTCACGATCGTAGATTCCAGTGCGAGGCGAATCACTTCACCTACTCACAGCGCGGCAAGCCAGAGGCACAGAGCGGGCACCACGATGACATGGTGTTCGCCACGGCGCTCGCGGTTTATGGGTCCCACCAGGCTGCGATTGTGCGTGACGATCGAGCGACTGAGAAACCTCAGAATATACGCGAAGCCTTGCAGTTCGAGGCGATGACAGGCAGAAACTATTCAGATGACTGGGACGACTGGTATGAGTCAGACGTCAACAAGTCTCACCCTCTGCCAATGGAGGGGTCCTACTAGCCGGCCGAGGCGTTAAACCGGCGAGGTGAATGTCATGGGTGTCCTGAGTGAAGAGAAGTACGAAGAGTTCATGGGCAAGCTCGAGGCCTCCATCGAAGAGGAAGCCCCAGAGGAGACTGCTCAAGAGGTCGTGCCAGAAACTGCTCAGGAAGCTGCCCCTGATTCGTCCGACGACTCCGTGGACGTTAAAGAGGAGGAGGGTGGTTCGTCTTCAGACGCCGAGGACGTTAAAGAAGGGGTGGAGACGCAGGCTGAGGGCTCGGAAGAAGAAGCTCCAAAGACCCCCGAGCACATTCCCTACGGCCGCTTCAAAGAGGTGAACGACAAGTTCCGCGCACGAGATGATGAGCTTCAGCAGGCGGTGCAACGCATCCGCGAACTGGAGCAACTCACGCTCGCGCAAGCGCAACAGAAGCCACAGCCAGAGAAGACGGAGAAGTCCGACGACGAATGGCTCGACGATGTCTTCAGAGAGCAGGGCGACCCGTCCAAGGTCGCGCTGAAGCAACTCACCGATGAGGTGATGTCGGTCAAGCAGTGGCAACAAG
>CAZEIY010000611.1:1761-2692 GCA_964512375.1 uncultured Rickettsiales bacterium
GAGCTGAGATTGAGGCAGCTGTAGAGAAGAACCCTGACGTCAAGGCAGAGGAGTTGTGGCAAGCGGTTGCGGCAGACGGCTCCGTGGATGTGAACCAGGCGGCTGATTATATCCAGCAGCACAGGACCACGATGCGCGAGCAGTACCTGTCCGAGGCGAGCAAAGAGATCGAAGAGCTGAAGGCGAAGCTCGAGGAAGCGGAGAAGGTGACCCAAGAGGACGCCAAGTTCCGACGTCCGAACGCTACCGCGTCAGCACCTGCGACCTCGAAGGAAGCCCCGCGATCGGTATCCGAAGCCACCAACGCGCTTGCCGCAGCCATGAAGGAGCGAATGTCGTTCTGAATCCATCTTCCCTATAGGAGAGTCGCATGACCGCCACACTTACTACCTTTGGGCCCATGCTCAAAGAGTTCTACCAGGGCCCCGTGGCCAACCAGATCAACAACCGCGTCTGGGCGCGTGAGTACTTCCAGAAGCGCTCGAAGGGCTGGAGCGGCTCGCGGATGATCATCCCGACCCACGTCACCCGAAACACTGGCGTCGGCTTCCGTGGGGAGCAGGGGCTGCTGCCGCCGGCTGGCGACCAGGGCTACGCTGACCTCACCATCCACAACCGCAACTCCTACGGCCGCTTCCAGGTCACTGGTGAGGCGATGGACACCGCGCTCAAGGGCGGCGTCGGCGCCTTTGCTGGCGTGATGGAAGAGGAGATGAACCGGCTGGTTCGCGATGTCGCCAACATGGAGAACCACGCCTGCACGTTCGGCGGGGCCGTCAAGGGCTTCCTGAACCAGCGCAGGGCCGGCGCCGTCTCGGTTGGTGCGCAGACCCCGGCGGGCGCCCCTGCGACCGGCTTCTCCGCAGCTCAGGCGTGGGAGTATCAGGGCGACTTTAGCTACTTCGACGGCTCCCTCGGGGGCACGCCAGAG
>CAZEIY010000612.1:0-1816 GCA_964512375.1 uncultured Rickettsiales bacterium
CCGAGGCCTCGTCGGTTGTGCCATCGCAGTTGTCGTCGACCCCGTTGCAGGTCTCGGTGGCTCCCGGGTTGGCCCCGGTATCGGCATCGTTGCAGTCGGTGGCATCGGCCACGAACCCGGTGGGGGCGCTGCAAGCATCGGTGCTGGTTCCAGCATCGCCGTATCCGTCGGAATCGGTGTCGGCGTACCAGGTGGAGGTGTTCAGGGCCGATGCCTCGTCGGTTGTGCCATCGCAGTTGTTGTCGATGCCGTCGCAGATCTCGTAGGCAGAGGGATTGGTTGCAGCGGAGGCATCGTCGCAGTCGTCCCCGTTGGCGCTGTACCCGGGGGGAGAATCGCAGGCGGTGGTGGTCGAGGTGGCATCTCCGTACCCGTCCCCATCCGAGTCGGCGTACCAGTTGTGGCCGACCCCCTCGTCGACGATCCCGTCACAGTCGTTGTCCTCCTCGTCACACAACTCCGATGCACCCGGGTAGGTCGAGGCCTCCAGGTCGTCGCAGTCGTTGGAGTTGCCGACGGTGCCGGCTGGGGCATCGCAGGCCTCGACGCTGAACCAGGTGCCTCCGAAGCCGTCCTCGTCTGCGTCCGCGTACCAGGTGGAGGCACCCTCCAGCAGGGGATCCTCGTCGTCGGTCAAGCCGTTGCAGTTGTCATCGAGTCCGTTGCAGGTCTCTTCCGCATCGGGGTTCACGTCGGCGTCGGAGTCGTCGCACTCGGCGCAGGCGGCGAAGCCATCGTTGTCGTCGTCGGCGTAGCCCACGGATCCGTCGCAGTTGTAGTCGTTTGAATCCTCGCAGTTGGACTCGATGGCGGTGGGGTTGAACAGGGCGTTTGTGTCGTCGCAGTCGAGGTCATTGGTGACGTACCCGGTGGGGGCATCGCAGGCCCAGAGGGACTCCTCTGGATTGCCGAATCCATCCGAATCGGCGTCTGCGAACCACAGGACATCGTCCAGCGGGTCGTCGTCGATCTGCCCGTTGCAGTCGTTGTCCAGGCCGTCGCAGACCTCGGCGTTGCCGGGGAAGACATCGGGGTTGTTGTCGTCGCAGTCGTCGGTGTAGCCATCCCCGTCGGCGTCCTGGGGGTCGTCGGTGTCATCGGTATCATCGGTGTCATCGGTGTCCACGACCCCGTCGCCCGTGTCGACCTTTCCGGTCTCGGTCTTTGAGGTGCTGTCGGTTGTCTCGCATGCGGACATGGCCAGGAAGAGCAGGGTGAGGGTCAGGGTGCGCATGGGGACTCCCGGGGCTCTAATTCAACTCGAGCAGGGTGATTGTGATGCTGCCGTTGCCACTACCACTCACCGTGGCGGATTGGTTGGTGCCTGCGTTGTAGGAGCCGCCGCCGCCGCCGTAGTCGGCGTAGCTCGACCATTGCCCCGCAGTACCGCCACCGGAGTAGCCACCCCCGCCGCCGGGTGCAGCCAGCTCGCCAGCACCGCCCCCCCCGAATCCGCCGTCGGCGGGGCCATAGCAGCTTTGGGCAGCACCGCCCGCTCCACCGTTTACAAAGGCGTCGCCGCCTTGTGGCCTATTGCAGTGCGGATTGCCATCTGCTCCGTCTCCGGTGAGGCCGCCCCCTGCGCCGCCCTGGTGGCTGCCGGTGGTGGAACCTCCGTTTCCGCTGGTGCCGCCCGCCCCGGTGCCCTGGCAGTTGACGGTCTTGCCGGAGGTGCCGAGCTGGCCGTTTCCGTTGGTGCGGGTGCATCCAGAGCTGTAGCTGTGGGAGGGTGCGCCTCCGCCGCCACCGGCGATGACCAGGGGTTCGGTGCCTGTATCGCGAACCACGAAGCTGCCGCCGCCCCCACCGTTTTCAT
>CAZEIY010000612.1:1826-2679 GCA_964512375.1 uncultured Rickettsiales bacterium
GTGCCTTCCTGGCCCACCAGGATGTTGATGATCTCCCCCTGGACCAGGTTGATGTCGCCCTGGATGGTGGCCGGGACACCGCCGCTGTAGCTGTTGCCGTTGCTCTTGCCGGCTGCGCCGGTGGCGGAAATCCGGTAGCTGGCTGTGGCGGGTACGGTCCAGCGCTGGATGCCGTTGACGGTCATATTCAGGTACGACGTGCTGTTGTCCCAGTCGCCCGTGGTGGTGTAGCTGCTCTGGCAGGTAGAGAGGCTCGGCCCGGTTCGTCCCGAGGTGCCACAAGTGGTGAACTGGTGGCTTGTGAACGTGTAGAGATAGCAGGAGGTGTTGAAGCTGGCGTTGACATCATTGCAGTCGGCTCCGCCGTGTGCATCGCTGTCAAAACCGTCTCCGTCCGCATCGTAATCGCTGGCTCCATCGCAGTCTGAGTCGGTGCCGTCGTACCAGGTCTCCGTGGCCCCGGGATTGATGGCTCCACCGGTGGCCGAGTCATCGCAGTCGCTGTTGTCGGCGACCAGGGCGCCGGCATCATCGCAGTAGCCGGTTCCGGAATCGGACTGGTCCCCGTAGCCGTCTCCATCGAGATCCGGGTAGTAGGGGGTCGTGCCAGTGGCCCCTTCAAGGTCGTTGTCGTCCGCTGCCCCATCGCAGTCCTCATCGGTATCGGCCGCGTCACAGATCTCCGTGGCGCCGGGGTGGATCGCTGCATCCACGTCGTTGCAGTCGGTGTTGTCGCTCACGTAGGCTGCGGGTGCTGTGCAGGCCTCCTGGCTGACGGTAGTTGACCCGTATCCATCTGAGTCGAAGTCCGCGTACCAGGTGAGCAACAGCCCCACGTCCGTGGTGCCGTCGC
>CAZEIY010000613.1:0-1898 GCA_964512375.1 uncultured Rickettsiales bacterium
GCGGCGTACTGGAGGCCATCGAGGACTCGGAGGGCGCCGGTGCCGGGCAGGACCAGCAGAAGGTGATGGTTGTGGTGATTAGGGGGGCGGATTGGCCTCGATTGACTGACGCGTTCCTGCGGAACGTGTGCTGGCGCACCCTATCCATAGGCGTCTGAAATTCGAGTTGCTCCCTACAGAGATTTTTTCCAAACCGGTGGCATATTTTTGTAGGCTGTACCTCAGGCCAATTTTGGGAGGTGAGCATGCGCGTATTGTTGGTTGGACCAGACTTCGAAGACAATCTCTCCATTCGCTATTTGGCGTCAGCGCTTCAACAGGCGGGGCACGTCGCGGAGCTTGCGGCCTTCAACAACGCCGATGATATCGACAGTGTTGTTGCGCAGGCGAGCCAGTGGGACATTGTGGGCCTGTCTCTCACCTTTCAGGTGCGAGCGCGCGAGTTCCTGGAACTGGCCAGGCGCCTCAGGGCGGCGGGCAATCCATGGATAGTGGTGGGAGGTCACTACGCCTCATGTGAGGCGGACGCGTTGATGGACCACCATCCGGAGCTGGATCTCATCGTACTTCACGAAGGAGAGCACACGATTTGTGAAATCGCCGACGCCATCGAGAGCTCGGGCGACATTCCACCTGACTTTTCCGAGATTCGAGGCGTCCTCTTTCGAGAGGGCGACCGGGTGGTCCGCTCTCGTGAGCGTACGATGATCGAGGATCTCGACACGCTTCCGTTTCCCGATCGGCGTGGAACGATTCACCTGTTTGCGGGTGTTCCCACTGGGTACATGATGGGAAGCCGTGGATGTGTCGCCAAGTGCGATTATTGCTGCATCGTCACCCTACACGAGCTGGTGCCGGGCAAGCGCTATCGGCGCCGGGATCCGGCCCATGTTGCGGAGGAAATGGCCGAGATGTACCACAAAAGAGGCATCAGGCAGTTCATCTTCCATGACGACAACTTTCTGGTTCCTTCGGTTCGCGTCAACCATGCACGCATCGACGCCTACGAGGCCGCCTGGAAGAAGCACGGCATGACCGACATCGGTTTTACGATCAAATGCCGCCCACCAGACGTGGACCCCGGTGTATTCAGGCGCTTGAAGGAGCTTGGGCTGATCCGGGTTTTCTACGGCATTGAGTCTTCTTCCTCCGAAGGTCTGAGTTCAATCGGCCGAGCGCAGACGGTGGAGGAATGTGAGGCTGCGCTGCAAGTGGCTCATGAACTCGGCATCTCGGCACAGTACACGATGATGTGCTTTCACCCCGACGCAACCATGGAGACGCTTCTTTCGGACATCGCATTCATGACCTGTCACGAGGACCATGCCTTCAATTTCTGCAGGACGGAGATCTACTCGGGCACACCGCTGGAAGCAAAGATGATCCGGGAGGGACGGGCCAAAGGCGATTACCTTGCCCGCACCTACGACATCGTAGATCCGACCGTCGATGGGATCTGCAAGCTGGCGCTTCGGATCTTTGCGCAACGCTGTTGGGCCATGGGCGGGTTGATGGAGCACGTGATCGGCACCGATCACCTTACGGGGATCATCCGGCGCTTTTATGGCGACAATCCAAGGGCACTGGAGTTGTGTGCCGAGCACCGCTTATGGCGTATTCGCTGCAACCGAGACCTGGTGGCCAAGCTCTCAGAGTTGGTGAAGATCGTCGAACAGTATGGCGATCTTAGCGCTCCGGGCCTGGTGGCCGCCATACAAGACCTGGCGCAAAGAGAGCGAAGAACGCGTCGAGAGTTGCTGAGGGAAGGCTCCAATCTTCGTATGCAGATGGACCAGGTCGTTTTGCCTGCGGTCGGTCTCGTTCGCGACGGGTCACTGAGACTGAAGGTGGGAGCGCGGCTGGAGGCGCTGGCCCCCCATGCTGCGGCAGTTGTTGTG
>CAZEIY010000613.1:1908-2677 GCA_964512375.1 uncultured Rickettsiales bacterium
GGCCGCGGGTGGCATGGCTTGCGGTTGGGGCGTGAGCGAGCGTGGGGGCGTGAGCGAGTACGCGCCGCCACCACTAGTGGACTCGGACGGCGACGGTCTTCCGGACAGGTGTGAGGACGCCGTCTTCGGCACCGACCCCCTGAAGCCCGACTCGGATCAGGATGGCGTTGACGATGGGTCCGAAGACCATGACGACAATGGACTCAGTAACAGAGGAGAGCAGTTTTTTTCTGGGCCGAGTCATTGCGGTGAAATAGGGACAGGTGACGATTCCGTTGCGCGGCCTCGCGAGGGGGTGACGGCTGCACAACTTACGGATGACGATTCGGTTGCGTCGCCTCGCGAGGGGGTGACGGCTGCACAACTTGCGGATGAGGCCGATGGTCAGTACCGCTCGGGCAGGCTCTCCGATGCTGTTGTGACCTACAAGCAAGCATTAATGCTGAATTCCGATTGTCAGATCTGTCCCCTGCGGATCGAGACCATCAACAAGGAAATCAAACGGAAGGTCCTTCAGAATTTCAGTGATGGATTGCGTTACCAGGCGACTTTGCAGTACCAGGAAGCTCAGCAGTCTTTCAGCGCGGTCATGGAATTGACCAAGCCGAGTTCCGTGCTTCACCTGCAGGCCCAGCAGGCCTATAAGGAAGTGACCGCTGCCATGCAGCGTTGAGGTCCGAGCAGGAGAAGAAAGGGTCTTGGGGGTTCAGGAGACTCATTTCCGGGCCCCACTGAGACGTTTAATGGGAACCGGTCTCTGCGCGGCGGT
>CAZEIY010000614.1:0-2676 GCA_964512375.1 uncultured Rickettsiales bacterium
TGCCATCCTCCAGCTCGACGCGGGCAAGATGTACCAGTGCGTCACCGAGCCGGGCTTGTCCTCCTTCTCCCGTGGCGCTCGCGACTGCATGTTCGCCGTATTGTCGAGCCTGCTCATAGTTGCCGGCGCGTGCATAAGCTTCACACAAGCCCATGTAACAGACCGCCATCCAGGATCGGTCTCCGTCCCGGACCGACTCTTTTCGTCCTCGATGAAACAACTCGATGGACTCCGCGAAGTTCCCCCGAATCAACGCGACCCATGCCAGTGATATGCAGGCGCGTCCAAGGGCCAGGTGGTCTCCACTCATCTCCGCCAGACGCATCGACTCATTCAGGCAGCGCTCTCCTTCAGCAAAGTCTCTACCCCGGATGAGTACTCCCTTCTCCCTCAGCGCGAGGGACTCCAGCCGCGAGTCACCTGCCTCGCGCACATCGTCCAGGAGCGAGTCGAGTTCTTTGTCTAGATCCGCTTGCCCCCCAAGAGCACGCCACACCTCGATCCGGTGGAATCGCACCTCGAGATGCTCGGTGTCCAGACGGGGAACCTTGAGGTGACCCAACACACCGAGTGTCTTGTCGAGCAACTCACTCGCTTCCTGCATGGCGCCGTGGCTTCTACGGAGCTGAACCGCTGCTCGCAGAACCGGTAGTGCCTCATGAAAGGCTTGAGCTTCGAGTAGATGTCGAGCTCGACGCGCCACATCATCCGGTTCTCGGCTATCGGCGATGCCGGCCGCGCAGAGCAGCTGGACCTGCGTCCATCGCCCTTCGTCCCGGGAGTAGCGTTCCAGCGATTCACGGGCCATGCCGTGGACGAAGGCCAACTGCCCACCTTCTGAGATCATCAGCCCGCCCCTGAGCAGCAGATCGGCCAACTCCGCCAGCTCAAGTTCAGCCAGAGGAGCGGAGCGGAGCCAGGCCCGGAGACTGAACTGCGACCCCAGCGCCGCAGCAACCTCAGCAGCCTGCCAGTCTTTCTCAGTGACGCCGTCCAGACAATCTTCGAAGCGACTCAGCCACAGTTGATGGATGTCATCTGGCACCTCGGCTGCCACGCCCTCTCGTCGTACGAAGCCCGTGGAGGTCACCTCAAGGAGGTCCCGTTGCACCCAGTCATCCACCAGTTGGCGTGCATACAGTGGATTGCCCCCACTGCGTTCGACCACTTCCTGGGCGAGGGAATCTTCGAGACGCAGCAACTGAGTGACGAGTTCGAGTTGCTGTTCCGGCTCCAGTGGGGCTACCTGCAGTGACTCACAGTGCGGGTGCTTGCTGAGCTGTACGAGGAGTTGGCTCTCCAAGCTGTCTTCAGAGAAGACTTCTGCTCGGCAGGTGACCACCGCCAGTAGCGGGAGTTCTCCGAGTTCCCGTTGCTGTAGCAGCTTGAGCACGAAGCCCACGGAATCTCCACCCCACTGAGCATCATCAACCCACAAGATGACTGGACGTCTACGAGCCTCGATGGCAAGCAGCCCGAGCAGAGCCTGCCATCGCTCCTCCGGTCCGGAAAGGCTGCGCCGATGGTCTCTGTCATTACCATCGCGGCTCGTGCACCCAGGCGCGATCAACTCGCAGCAGGCAGCCTCCAGGAATGGGTCATCGACACCATGGCGCCGAAAGAACTGTGCCACTCCGACGAGCAATTCGTCGGTGTCGCGCGCATCCAAACCAAGGTAGCGAGCGACGGCCGCCCCGAGGCCGTCCCCAAGACCTGGGCGGGGTCCATGACGGACATGGAATACCGAGGCTGAGCCGAGTTCTTCCGCCCGCTCCGTCATCCACTGTACGAGCCTACTCTTGCCGGCTCCTGCGGGGCCTCGCAACAAGACTCCTCTGGCTCTACTGTGACGAACGACATCGTGGAGTCCCTTCCAGATCTGGTCTCGCTCCACATCTCGTCCAACCATGGGAATGGTGCGGAACGCGAAGAGCCCACGACCGGCCCCCACCAGCCTCATGGGAAGCTGTGGCATTTCCGGTCGGCGCCAGTCTTCCGGAAGAGGCAGTGCGTGCTTGCGGCCCCTAACCGGTTCTGAGGAGTCGCTCTTGGAGGACGATAGTTGGTCGTCTGCTCGATCGAGTCGCGTGGCAGCCAGGTGAGACTGACTTGCCTGGGCCACCAGGGTGGGAAGTTCCTGGCTGTTCTCGCTCTGAAGGGAGGTCAGGCTGGAATCAAACAGCAGCGCAGAGCCCATCGAGAGGCACTGGACGAGTTCTTCTCCCGGCTCATCCGGCGCCAACCCGCGAAGCTCCCAGGCCGCATCAGCTGCACAGTCAAAGCGGTCCTCAGGGCGTGCAGAGAGCAGCTTGTTGAGCCAATGAGCGAAGGCCTCGGGTACTGGCTCCAGAGGTTCGAACTCCGGGAGATTGTCGGCGAGTCGAAGGGCTACCAGCTCCCGCAGCGGCACTCCCCCATGAGGTGCACTGCCGCAGCAAAGTGCCCAACCCAGACAGCCCAGAGAGTAGAGATCCGATGCCGGACCCATCTGGCTGGTGTGGCCCAACAGTTGCTCCGGTGGTGCGTAGGGCGGGGACGCGAACAAGAACTCCGAGTCCGCTTCCTTTCGAGTCGAGGGGTCTCGCAGTTGCGCGATACCGAAGTCCGTGAGCTTCAGCCCCCGCCGGGAGTCCAGCCCCGTGCCAATCAAGACGTTGCTTGGCTTGATATCGCGGT
>CAZEIY010000615.1:0-2672 GCA_964512375.1 uncultured Rickettsiales bacterium
GGCTATCCACGCCTCACTCAGACCGTGGTGTCGTGTCGAGGACGAGACGCTTGTCCCACTGCAACAGTACTCACACGCGCTTGTGTGGGAGGAGTGGCGCCTGGTCGACGTGGTCAAGGAGGACCACTACACGAGCGTCGGGCGGGACGTGGGGAACGTCGCTCAGCCTGTGGACTGGGCGTACATGTCTGAAGACGTGGGGCTCCCAGAGAACTCACGGGTGCGAGCTCGGGGGCTCTGCATCCGGCTTCTGAGCCACGACCAGGGCTACGACTCGGTGAGCGAGACGTCATTCGGCCTCTTCAATACGATCATGGCAGCGGACATGAAGATGTGGATGGCGCAAGTCGTTGATATGATAGGGCCGGCACTACCGCCCACCCCGTTCGCCAAGCCGGTCAGCATACAGACGAACCTGTTCCCCGTGGCGTCAGCCAAGAGCACTACGCGACCACGGTCGGTGCAGGCCAACGGAAACCTGCTGCAAGTTGGGTGGAACCGAGGGCCAGCGTACGGGGATGAGGCCACGCTCACATACGAGTACAAGACCGCACTCGCCGCTGACGAGCAGGTCGACGAGATCATCACGAACGACAACGTCGGCGGCAACTCCATTGCAACGATGCTGTTTGGGTTCATGCGCAACCCTGCGGAAACGCTGAAGTTTGAGAGCGTGAAGCTGCTTTATCGGCTGACCGGTCGCGGTCGTCGCCGCAGGGGGCGGTAGATGGGGCTTAACGAGATATTCGTGCGCAGGATCCGCGCCTCGAGAGACGAACTGTCGGAGAGGGATGCCGCACTCGCCGTTCCCGCCCAGGTGGGCGAACTCAGGACGAAGATCGAGGAGTACAACGCGCTCATTCGGCGACGGATCGCGGACCTCGTGGACTCGATCGGCCTCATCCCTGCCGGCGAAGCGCCGCAGGAAACGCTCTTGCAAAACAACAACATACTGCTCGCGCGAGGTACGCACGGCGGCAAGACGCTCCTCGCCGAGGACACGCACATGGCTGGCATCGGTCCAGGCGCCGTGATGGACAGGCAGGTCATCGTCAGGTCAGACGCCGTGTTCGACAATGTCACCTTCTCGCAGGGCTCTGGCGACCCGGTGGCTCCGTCCACATCCACGCTCATTGTGGGGCCGACAGGCACAGTTGTTGCCCGCAACTGCATATTCGAGATGCACGTCGACAACCCATACTTCCACGTCGTCATACAGGTTGGCGGGAAGGCTGTGTTCATCGGGTGCGTGTTCCGTGGCGGCGCATCTGGGGCGCTTGATGTCATCCGCCACAGCGGCGCGGCTGGAGAGCAGCCAGCGCACGGCGTCCCTGGTTGCGCGCACGGCCGAGAAGGCCAGGAACACAGCCGGAATGAGGGCGATGAGCTGGAAGTTGAGCTCGTTGGCGCGCATGACTTCATCGAGAAGCTGCCGGACAAGGGATGGCGAATTCAGCAATTCGTGGACGATCTGACGAACCCCGGCTTCCAGTTCGACGGCTGGTACGGTCGGCCCACCACACCCATCCGGTGTCTCTGCGCCTCGCTGCGCACGGCAGCCGCAGATGTAATAGCTCCACTCCCTTCCATCGACGCTTCTGCGGCTACGAGAGCCTCGCATCGAATGCCCGTGTGGACACCAGAGAACTCCGGTGAGGGGATACACCCGGTCGTCTGCTCGCGCCTGCAGGAGAGCCTTTCCTCGGCGGTCCAGGATGCGCTGTGAGGCCTCCCACGTCTCCTTGGGGATGATGGCGTCGTGTGCGCCGGATGTGATCCAGCCCCTGCCAGGCCGCGCTCAGGTCGAGGTCCTTCACGAAGTCCTCGAGGCCTCCGGCGACGCACTGCAGGTTGAAGTGATTGACGGCTGCTGCGTAGTTGGAGGTCTCCGCTGAAGCCGAGTCGGGCAGCCTTTGCAAGACGCACTGCAGGGCAAGCAGCAGCGCCCCGCCAGGCGCGGGCCGCTACAGTTGCGTGGCGAGGGCCGTTATTCTGGTCGCTGCAAGGAACATCATCGTGTGGATCTCCCGGCCGCAATTGGGCTCTGCTGGCAGAGCCTGGGAAGGACCTTCTCCTGTTTTGCTACAATCGCGCGGCCTTGGTCTTTGCGCGTCTCCTCCTCGGGACGTGTCGCAGGTTGTGTGTGAGGAGTACTGATGATTCCCGAAATTGAGCGGGTCGAAGAGTTGATCTCCCAGCAGGAGATCCAGCAGCGGATCCGCGTCCTGGGTGCGCAGATATCCGAGCATTATGAGGGTCGGGATCTTACTCTTGTGGGCATCCTCAAGGGCTCAGTCCCCTTCCTCAGCGACTTGATGCGCGTCCTGACGATTCCCGTGCAGATCGACTTCTTGGAACTGTCTTCGTACAAGGGCGGCATGCAGAGCACCGGCGCTGTGCGCCTGGTCAAGGACCTCAGCCATCCCATTGAGGGCAAGGACGTCCTGATCGTCGAAGATATCGTCGACACGGGGCTCACTCTTCGTCACCTCAACGAACTGTTCGCTACGCGACGTCCCGCTAGCGTGGCCATTGCCTCGCTGCTGGACAAGCCGAGCGGTCGGCTCGAGGGGCTCGACCTTGCCGTGGATTTTGTGGGATTTTCGATCCCGGGTCACTTTGTGGTCGGCTACGGGTTGGATCTCGGAGGCTACTTTCGCAACCTGCCGTAT
>CAZEIY010000616.1:0-1028 GCA_964512375.1 uncultured Rickettsiales bacterium
CCCGCTCAGTGTCTGTCAGATCCTTGCCCATGTAGGAAGTGTACCATCACACGCGAGGAAGGAAGGCGCCAGATGAGGATATGCGTGTGTCGTTTGGTACTTGGTAGCAGCGCCCCTGGCTTACGGGGTGAAATCGTAGTCCATGAGCTCAGACGTGCCCTGCCAGATGATACCGTTATGTCCCAGGCTTCGCGCCTCACTGACAATGTGATCAATCGTCTCGTGTGGCCAGCCCTCACCATGAATGATGGGATAGGAGGGCATATCCGCTGGCAGGAAGAGCTTGGCCTTCACTAGGTCGCGTAATACCAGATCGGCCGTCGGAATGCGATAGGCCAGCGTTGCCGCATCTTCGGCACTGTAAGCCTCAACCGTCTCGGGAAGTCCCATGCCATCATAGCCATTAAAGCGATACACCACCTGCAACGCGTCCGGCTCCGTCAGTCCTGGCACTTCCTGCTGGAGAAACTGAGCCCACTCAAGAAACGTGTTGCATACAAATGCAGAAATGTGTGACACAAGAGGACTGGCGAAGTCTGCCATCTCTCCCCACCGCCGATGGTCGTGACCTGCTGTCAGAGACATAGAAGACGGGTAGGTATCGGTGCCAAAGGGCACATCCGGTGCCACGTCGTGCACAACCGATCGAAAGCGACTCAGATTGCGCGTCAACAGGTCGCAACGGAAGCGGAACCAGTCCAATACACCGGATCGGAGGCCCAGAGCCTGAACGACATCAAAGAAGCCGAACCCGAGACGAACCACATCCCCCAGACGCGCGCCGTCGAGTTGCTGCAAACCTTTCCGGGCGCTCTTGAGGTCAGCGATCATCTGCCCCATGTCATAGCCCAACTCAGTGGCTGCTTCCTCACAGTGGCTGCACGTGCAGCCGAACAATCCGAGAGGAAAACTGCCCATGGGATAACGCGTGTGTGTGATATCGAGTGCATCGAGACCATACTGCGTGGCCCAGTGAGCGTACACCGCTTCGAACCAGCGTTGCGTATCCGGCCGCGATGGACAGTAGG
>CAZEIY010000616.1:1038-2671 GCA_964512375.1 uncultured Rickettsiales bacterium
TAAGACGTCGGATGGTGTAGGCACCGCCATAGGTCCACACCTTGAGGCCTGCGTCTTTTAACTGCGTAACCACGGATCGAAAAGCGGCGTCATCACCGTTGGCTACTACCGCCGGACCACAGTAGCTCTTGGCCTGCGTGTACTCCCGGGGGTCCACGGGGCGGCCGTCAAAATGGCGTAACACAAGCTCATCGAGCTCGGCATCCGTTGGCGTACGACCGCCATACGGACTCAACTCCAGAATCTCCGGAGGCAGGGCTCCGGTGAATGGTATGACAACCGTATCGAGACCGATCTCGTCGCGCAGGCGCTCGACGTAGCCGGGATGCTTCTGAATGACATCAGGCGTCAGGTAGATCCCGGTGCGCCAGCTTTGTTTGCCCATCCTTAGAACCTCGTCTCTTCAAAGTCTTCGTAGGCGCAGTTGACACCGACTTCTGCTGCCAGGTCCTCCAGCTCCTTGCGGTGCCGGTCCCCAAGTGGAATTCCACGTTCTCGATTGGTCCGCTCCCACTGCCATTCCATTCCTCCCGGCAACTCCGCCTGATCGAATCCCGGGAAGGGCCGCATCTTTCTCGCTGCCTCGATGAACGTGTCCATGTCGCTGATGTACTCATCGATATCCATGAACCGTTTCACATCCCAGGCGCACAGGAAGCCATATTGGTTCGAAGTCCACTTTAACTCTGGTACCATGAGCCGTGGTCGGTTGATTCCAGCAAGAATTCCGGAGAATGCCTGGATCGCTGTCGAGATTCCAAGGGCTTTAAAATAACTGTGCGGCAACTCTCGCATCAGCTCCTCTCGCGCTGGCAGCATGTTGCCACCCATATCGAGGAGGAATGGAGGCTGGTCCCCTGCGGGAAAGCCGATGCTGAGAGGCGACGAGTTTGGCAGGTGAGAGATCAGTCGATCCGGATCCGGACGATTGCGATGCGAAGACATGGCCATACCGACAAAGCCTTGCTCCACCGCCATACGCACCCACGCCCCGGCAGACCCGATGTGGAAATGGTTGCTCGTCGTACAGGCAGCCATGCCCAGTTCCCGAGTCCTGCTCATAACCTGTTCGATACCCACCCTGCATGCCATGTATCCCAGACCACCGTCACCATCCACGACGGCAGTGGCGCCGAAATCTGAAACAATCCTGACGTCCGGCTCCGGATTGACATTGCCGTCCCGCAGGTTCTCGAGATAATGTCGCAATTGCTTGCTGCCGTGACTGTAGAGCGAACGTGTGTCGTTGGCCAGAAGCAGGCCAGCCAGGTAGTCGGCGTCTGTGGAACGCATCGCCGTGGTTGCAAGCAGATCTCGGATTACCCGACCCTGATGTTCGATGGGGACCAGCACACCATGCTCCGGAGGGTAATTCCTCGACTTGAGTGCCATCAGCGCGACTGCCTTCTGTAGCTGGATGAACTATGACATGAGACGGAGTCGGTTGGAGTCGTTGATCGTTGAGTTGGCAGAGGTCACCGCCAACTCCCGCATCCTTGCGCATATGGCGGTCGACCATCAAGCCTTGCTGTCCGCCCCAGCCGTTCTGCCACGATATCCCTGCCACAACGCTTCCACCGGTGGTGCCTCTCAAACGGGCGACCACGCTCTGAGGGAGGTCGTCGCTACCGGA
>CAZEIY010000617.1:0-2669 GCA_964512375.1 uncultured Rickettsiales bacterium
CGTCATCGCCTGTGTGCCCAGCTACCTGCTCTCATGCGGCATGCTCGAGCACGGCATGGGCTGGTGGCAGGCCGTGCTCGTTGTGCTCATCGGCAACCTGGTGCTGTTAGCTCCCATGGTGATGATCGGTCACGCCGGTACTCGCTACGGCATCTCGTATCCCGTCTTGCTGCGTTCCAGCTTCGGGACCCTGGGTGCGAGGCTGCCCGTTGCCATGCGCTCCCTGGTGGGCATCGGCTGGTTCTCGATTCAGACCTGGGTGGGCGGATATGCCATCTACGTCCTGCTCAACACCACCTTAGGAGGCTTGCTGGAGGGCTCTGCTCTACCACTCATCGGCATCAGCTTCTGGCAACTGGTCAGTTTTCTCGGCTTCTGGCTACTGCAGATCGGGTTTTTGCGGCGCTACGGTACCGACGGCGTTCACAAGCTCGCCTGGTACGGAGCGCCGGTGCTGCTCGGCTCGTCGCTCTTGTTTCTGCTCTGGGCCTGGGTGCAGGCCGATGGATTCGGCTCGATGCTCTCGACCACCTCTCGATTTGCAGAAGGTCAGCCGATGTCAGGTCAGGAAATGGCGGTCTTCCCCCCTCATCTTGCCGAGATGGTGGCGCTGTGGATGGTGATGGCCATCAACATTCCCGACTACACGCGCTATGTGCGGGACCAGGGTCAGCAGGTTCTCGGCCAGTTGATCGGGCTGCCGCTCGGCATCGCTCTGTTCTCACTCATCGGCGTCACGATTCCTTTTGCGACCGTCGACATCTTCAACACGGAGCTGAGCGATCCGCTGGATGTCGTTGCTCGCATGGGTGGCTTTGCAAGGCTGCTGGGCTTGGCCGCCCTGGTGCTGGCGGCGATGACCACAAACCTCTTCGCGCACTTGATCCCAGCTAGCAACGGGCTGCTGTCCTTGAGTCCGCAGCGTCTGGACTTCTCGAAGGCAGCCTCGGTAGCTGGCGTGGTGGCGCTGCTGCTGATGCCCTTTGCCTTACTCGAGTGGAGTGGTGGCGGGGTCTTCATCTGGCTGGCTGGCCTCAGCGCGCTGCTCAGTCCCATCATTGGGATCATGATCGTTGACTACTTCTTGCTGCGCGGTCGGGAACTGGACGTAGAGGCTCTCTTCCAGCACCCGGGTCCTTATTCGGCAACCAGGGGAGTCAGCGTTTCCGCCATCGTGGCCCTGCTTGTTGGCAATCTCATCGCGCTACCAGGCTTCTTGATGAGTGTAGACCTGACAAACTCTGGTGTGGTGCCGCCCGAGCTTGGGGACGTCTACCCCTACACGCCGCTCATCGGTCTTGCGGTTGGTGGGGTCGTTTATTTCGTCGGACGGCAGCTAGGTCGCCTCATTGGAGGCTCTACCGATCACGCGCCACCTGTCACCGATTCAGCGTCGTTGTCCGATTAGGAGCAAGAAGGCGCTGATTGACAGTCGGTCAGGTGAGCAGTAAACGTCGCGGCGGAGGATTTTCAATATGAGTGCCCACGCCGCTGCAACCCCTATCGAGGGGGCTGACCCCCGCCTGTACAACGAAGACCTCGCGCCGACCGCGCCCGAGGGACGCACTTGGAAGTGGACCTCTATCGCCGCGCTCTGGGTCGGCATGGTGGTCTGTGTACCGACCTACACTCTCTCCGGTTTCATGATCGAGGCTGGGATGGCGTGGTGGCAGGCGATCCTCACCGTGCTCGTCGGTCAGCTCATCGTTCTGATCCCCATGATGCTGGTTGGACACGCGGGGACGAAGCACGGCATCCCGTTTCCGGTCCTACTTCGTTCAGCCTTCGGAACGGTCGGGGCCAACGTTCCTGCGATTCTCCGTGGGCTCGTCGCTTGTGGCTGGTTCGGGATCCAGACGTGGGTAGGTGGCAAGGCCATCTACATACTTCTGAACACCCTTACGAAGAATTGGTTCGAAGGTGATCCGCTTCCCGTACTGGGCATCAACTTCTGGCAGTTTGCTTGCTTTCTCGGATTCTGGGCGATCCATGTCTGGTTCATCACCAAGGGTACCGAGTCCATTCGCTGGCTGGAGACCTATGCGGCACCGTTTCTTATCGTGATGGGCCTCGCTCTGCTCGCCTGGGCTTACTCTGCGGCAGGTGGCTTTGGTCCGATGTTGTCCGCTCCATCGAAGTTCATCGAGGGTGGTGCGAAGGAAGGGCAATTCTGGGCGGTCTTCTTTCCCAGTCTCACGGCAATGGTGGGCTTCTGGGCGACCCTCGCGTTGAATATTCCCGACTTCACCCGTTACTGCGCCACGCAGCGCGACCAGGCGCTCGGTCAGGCCATAGGGCTGCCTCTGACGATGGTTCTGTTCTCCTTTATTGGGGTTGCCGTGACCTCAGCCACAGTCGTCATTTTCAAGCGCCCCATCAGCGACCCGGTTGAACTGCTCGGTGAGATGGGCGGCACGACCGTCGTTGTCGCGCTGTTCGTGCTTGCGGTGGCGACCCTAACGACCAACCTGGCGGCGAATGTCGTGGCCCCAGCCAATGGGTTCAGCAACATTTCACCGGCGAAAATCAGCTTCCGCACGGGCGGCTACATTACTGCGATCATCGGGGTTCTCATCTTTCCCTGGTATCTTTGGGAGAATTCCCAGAACTACGTGTTCACATGGCTGATCGGCTATTCAGCTCTGCTCGGGCCCATTGCCGGGATCCTC
>CAZEIY010000618.1:0-1900 GCA_964512375.1 uncultured Rickettsiales bacterium
CCTCGAACTGCTCCAGGAAGATCCACGAACCGGACTGAATCTCTTCGTCGAGTTGTCCGGCGCCCCATCCGGCGTAGCCCAGCGACAGGAAGGCACCGGGATTGTCGACGTCGTTGGCGACAGCCTCGATCACCTCTTTTGCGGGGGATACCCACAGGTCGGTCGCTAGCTCGAAGACGGGCAGGTCCAGTTCTTCGTCGCCGATTCTTTCGATGCTTTCCGGCTGCCGTGCGTAGGTGAGAAACACGGCGCCGGGCTGTACAGGTCCTCCCCAATGGACCGGCCCCTTGATACCGTCCCGTACCTGCACCTCCATCTGCCTCAATACTTCACTGGAGCCGAGGTTGGTGACGCGGTTAACGATCAGCCCGAGAGCCCCATCTTCGTTGTAGTCGCACAGCAATACGACCGTCTTCGAGAAGAACACATCAGCCATCTGTGGTGATGCGACCAGCAGTCCACGGCTCTTCACATGTTGTTCCTCCCAGGGAGTCCACCGGTTCCATCGTGGCGAGAGCGGCTGTTCGCTGTCAAGGCAGGCAAGGCAATGGCTTGCCAGGGAGCGCTACTACCGCACTCAACGCTGGCGTAGTATTGCTCCGCCATGACAGTCTCAGCACTCCGAGAACATCCCACGCACGCCTCCTTCGGGGGTCCGCTCCTGGTGGTTGTAATGGATGGAGTAGGCATTGGTCGTGGCGATCGAGGGGATGCAGTGTGGTTGGCCGAGACCCCCACCCTGGATCGGCTGGCGCAAGGCTCGTGGGTCCAACTCAAGGCGCATGGTCGTGCGGTGGGACTTCCGTCCGATGACGACATGGGCAATTCCGAGGTCGGTCACAACATCATCGGTGCGGGCCGGGTCTTTCCGCAGGGGGCCACCCTGGTGGAGCAGGCACTCGATTCGGGTCGCCTGTTTCAGGATTCCTGTTGGCGCTGGCTTGTTGATCCCCTACTTGGCAGAGAGACCGCCCTCCATCTCGTCGGTCTGCTCTCGGATGGGAAGGTTCATTCTCATCAGCAGCATCTGCACCGGCTATTGAGGCAGGCGGCAGCGGAAGGCGTGCGCCGCGCCTACGTTCACGTCCTTCTCGACGGTCGAGATGTTGCGGCCACTTCGGCGCTTGAATACCTCGCTCCGCTCGAGGAATTGCTGAGCTCGCTTCGTGCGGACGGCTCGGACTTCCGCATTGCTTCGGGGGGCGGGCGGATGGTGACGACGATGGACCGCTACGGTGCGGACTGGACCATTGTCGAGCGAGGTTGGCAGGCTCACGTCCTGGGCAGTGGTCGCCGCTTCGCTTGCGCCGAGGAGGCCGTGCTGACTTACCGTGCCGAGCAGCCGGGAATCGGCGACCAGTACCTGCCTCCTTTTGTGGTGGCTGACTCAGCCTCAGGTGATCCGGTTGCCGCGATTGAGGACGGTGACTCGGTTGTGTTTTTCAACTTCAGGGGCGATCGCGCCCTGCAAATCAGCCAGGCTTTCGTCGAGGATGACTTCACGCACTTTGACCGTCTTCGTCACCCCAATGTTCGTTACGCGGGAATGATGCAGTACGACGGTGATCTCAGGATGCCTCCGCGGTTCCTGGTGGAGCCGGCGCTCATCGACAATACGTTGGGAGAGTTGCTCGCCGGTGCCGGAGTGTCTCAGTTCGCTTGCGCTGAAACGCAGAAGTTCGGCCATGTGACTTACTTCTGGAACGGCAACCGAAGTGGCATGTTCAACGATCAACTCGAAGAGTATGTGGAGGTCCCTTCAGACAAGCTGCCCTTTGATCAGCGCCCGCAGATGAAAGCGCGAGAGGTCACGGCCGAGGTGCTGGGCGCGCTTCGCCGTTCCGAGCCTCCCCGCTTCCTTCGTGTGAACTACGCCAATGGCGACATGGTCGGCCATACC
>CAZEIY010000618.1:1910-2665 GCA_964512375.1 uncultured Rickettsiales bacterium
AACTGGAGTCATTGGGCGGAACTGCCCTGATCACTGCCGACCATGGCAACGCCGATCAGATGTTCCGGTTGGACAAGCAGACCGGGGCCTATCTCGATGAGCCGCTTACTTCTCACACCCTCAATCCCGTGCCTCTCTATCTCTTTGACCCGGCTCATGGTCGCCGCCTCGTTGCACGCGAAGGTGCCAGCCTGGGCAACCTGGCGGGCACGGTACTAGAGCTACTTGGGCTTGAGGTCCCGGCGGAGTATCTACCGAGCTTGCTGGAGTCCAGCCGCTGAGGGCTGTGGGCACTGTCAGCCGGAACGCCGGTTCGGGCCTGCCAGGCTCTTGAACAGGTCAGCCGGCGAGGGAACATTGTCGCCGTTTGGCTGTGCGGGGTTTGGTATACCCACGCCCTCAGCGAGTGAAGGTGCCTCTTCAGGAGTGCGCTCGGCACTGTCTGCCGCGGGCTCGGCTGCTCGTTCCTGCACGACGGCGTTATCGAGATCCTTGAACAGATCCTCTGGTAGAGACGGCATGCGCTCGTCTGCGGCGGTGTCGTCGAGCAGCGGAGCTTGAAGGCGGGTATTGAGCTCCCACAACTGCCGGGAGACGTCGGCGGGCGGAGCCTCGCAGGAGCAGGCTTCGCACCGGTAGGGACCGCTCCACGACAGCAGATTGGCAAGAAACACGCATTCGGCGGGAAGCAGATACCCCGAATCGCAGGAACCGCAGTGGTCCTGGATGTCGGTCACTTGCCGCCGCGTCGCACG
>CAZEIY010000619.1:0-2657 GCA_964512375.1 uncultured Rickettsiales bacterium
TTGGGCGTCAGGGTACATAACAAGACCCTTGGGAGAATGGGCTCGATACACCTCGATAAGTTCTGCGACTGATGCGGTCGTTTGCTCCAAGCCGAGCGAGGCCAGAGCTAGATCAAAAGAGCGTCGCGGCTGTAAGAGTGCTGACCGCTCGAGGACAGCTAACGCATCAGTAGCCCCGTACTCAGCCTCAAGGTGCGCAGACACTGCAACCCGTCCACTACGCACGAAATCAGCCTCTGGGAAGAGCGTGTCATCGAGATCAAAAACTACCGTCCAACGACGCATCTACTGGCTCTGCTCAATAGCGTGGAGACTGGCGACGACTAGTCGGTATCTCCTCAATTAGGGTATATCTGCCGACCAGCATGGAGTTAGTCTGGCCGAGACCGCAAACCATACTTGAAGAAGGACGAAATGCCATCCAGCAGTGACTCTCTACCGGAGTGGCATCAGGTCGTCCGCTCTGAGCCTAGCTGGAGTTGGCTGAACGGCAAGCTATGGCACGCCGATGCAAGCAACTCTGAAGAGCCACGACAGTATTCACTAGCGCACCGGATGGTCTTGCGCCTCTACGCTGACCACAACGACTCAAAGCCGGTCCAGGATGCCCTGGGTCGCGTCCTTTCCGACCTCAATGCAGATGACTGGGGACTTAATTTGGGGTCAGGCCCAACGAGGGTCCACCCACGCATCATCAACCTGGATATTGCTAACCACGACAGCGTTGACATCGTCAATAGCGGCCTGCAGTTGCCATTCGAAGACAATTCCCTCCAGGTGGTGATCTCCCAGGAGGTTCTTGAACACCTGCCTGATCCAAACGTCTCAATATCTGAAGCCTTTCGGGTGCTGAAGCCCGGTGGAAGGTTCTACTGTCAGACACCGTTCATTATTGGGTACCACCCAGGCCCCAATGACTACTGGCGATTTACGAGAGAAGGCATGGAGCAATTATTTAGTAAGCAAGACTGGCTCATCGAGGACATCGGTCATGCTGTCGGCCACGGCACTGGCTTCTACCGCATCGCGGTAGAGTTCTGCGCGGTGACGGCTAGCGCATTTACCAAGAAGGCCTACCTTCCGACCAAGGCAATAAGCGCAACACTCCTGTATCCTATCAAGTTGTCCGACCGACTGAGCAAGTACGCTAGTGAAGTGGACCGTATTCCAGGCGGCTACTACTGCGTAGCACGGAAGAGCTAAGAGGAACGAGCGAGGAAAGTACCGCTGAGACTTCTCCTCTCAATGGAGGCCACCACTAGCAGCCTCAAGTCTGCCGGAACCTAGCACTGACGACGGATCTCGGCCACAGGACCGGAGCCGGTACCAGCCGAACGACCTAGACTATACTCTGCACGCGAACGAGCATCAGAGGTAATTAGCACCCGTGACAACATCCATCGCAGCCATCCTGATCGGCGCCCTGGTCGCGACCTGGCTGACCCCGATGATGCGTCGGTGGGCAGCGATGACCCGCCTCGTCGACGATCCTCGACGAGGCCGAAGCATCCACAAGAACCCGACTCCGCGGAGCGGCGGCATCTCTCTGGCGGTCGCAACCCTGTGCCCCATCATCGGGCTGGCGATCTGGGAAAACAGCATCAGCGAACTCATCTACCAAGATGGCCGGGTGATCGTCACTCTGCTGGTCAGCGCCCTGGCTGTGCTGGCCCTGGGTCTGGTCGATGATCTGATCTCGCCCCCTCCTCAGACCCGGCTGATCATCCTCATCAGCATTGCGCTGTTCTCATGGCTGGGCGGACACCGGATCGACGTGCTGGACCTGCCCATGCTGGGGCTCATCGAGCTGGGGGCGTGGAGCGCGCCGGCAACAGTCCTGTGGATTGTCGGGGTAATCGTCGCCTTCAACTTCGTCGATGGACTCGACGGCCTGGCCACGGGGGTCGCCCTCATCGTCAGCTCCACGCTGTTCTGCGTTGCCCTCCTCGAGGGTAACCAACTCTGGATGACCTGGACCGGAGCGATGATGGGCGCTCTGCTGGGCTTTCTGTTCTTCAACTTCAACCCAGCGTCGGTGTTCCTGGGTAACTCAGGCTCGAACTTCGTCGGCTACATGCTGGCGGTAGTAGCTCTCGAGACCAACCGCGCAGAGAGCACAGCCGTTGCCATCGCCGTGCCCATGCTCGCTCTAGGGCTGCCGATCCTCGATGCGGCGCTCACCATGGTACGTCGGGCGATGCTTCGAGAAGGCATGTTCCTGGGTGAACTGGGACACCTGCATCACCGCTTGCTCGACCTGGGTCTGAGCCAGAAGCACGTCACGTTTACACTCTGGAGCGTCACAGCGCTCCTCTGCCTGGGTGCGCTGACGATGGTCGCCCCGGTTGCCCCACTCCAGATGGTGCTCGGCAGCCTGGTCTCTGTGGCTGTGTTCTCTCTGCTGCTGGTAACGGGCTACCTCCGCCCCAGCGATCTCCAGTTCATGTGGAGGCGGGGTCTCGCCAACCTTCGTCGCGATGAGAAGCTCGCTGCGCTGGCCAGTCACATCGCCGCTCAAGTAGCCCTGGATGAGGGTAGACAGAGTGTCCCGAACATACTCGTGCGCCTCGCAGAAGAAGGCGCGATCTCGGGAGCTCTCTACTCCAGGAGGGGAAGACCCCCGCTCCAGGTCGGGGACTACGATGAGCAAGCCAAAG
>CAZEIY010000620.1:0-2654 GCA_964512375.1 uncultured Rickettsiales bacterium
AGTCATCGTCGTCGCCCGCGGAGTCATCGTCGTCACCTGCTGAGTCATCGTCGTCGCCCGCGGAGTCATCGTCGTCACCTGCTGAGTCATCGTCGTCATCGCCTGCGGTGTCGTCGTCGTCTCCTGTGCACGCAGCATCAACGGCACATCCGTCATCGTCGCAGTCGGCGGCACCGTCCTGGTCATTGTCGGTGCCGTCGGCACACTCGCCTGGCTCATCGCCTTCGACCTCAGGGGGCGGGGGAGACTGCTCGCAGCCGGCCAGGCCGGCACAGAGTAACGAGAAGATGAGGGGTAAGAGGATGCTGGGCTTCATGGGGACCTCCGGCGCAGATTCTACACCTCTGCTCGGGCAGGGCGCGTGCGCCGAGCAGGGGTTGTTCGGGTCACCTTGCTTCGCGCCCTCTGCGTGAGATGACGATGCCAAACTGGTGGTTCTTCAGCGGCGTCGCGCCGATCTGGACAACAGGCTCGTATTCCTGCTCGATCCAGCGGGCGATGGACTGACCATAGTCCTGTCCGAAGAACCGGAAGCCGTATTCGCTCGTGTCCTTGTGAATCAGCGCGATGTAGCTCGGTGGTGCCTCCTGAAGCTCGGCGAGTATCTGGTCTTCGCCGAACATCAGCAGCTCAGGTGGCATCAGGTTGACGATGGGGACCGAGCTCTTGCGGCGACTCAGGTAGTTCAGCATCACCCCCTCGGGTAGGACCGCCAGTGTCTCGCCCTCGACGGTGTTCTCACGCATCCAGTCGGCCGCCAACTGCAGCGCCTCGCCGCGCGAATCGCTGAGGAATGCGTCGGCTCCCTGTCCAACCGGGGCCGTCTTGTCTTCGTAGACCCGCGCCGAGTGTGCGGCGTGCCAGCTGATGAGGGCGACCAAGGTAGCCAGCGCGGCTGCGCTAAAGACGTGCTGTTGTCCTCCAGAACGCCTGATCGCCGCCGGAATCCAGTCGAGGAGAGCGACCACCAAGAGCAGCATCGAGGGCATCGCCAGCACGAACCCGTAGTGGTAGAGGCGGGTGTTCAGGATCATCTTCGCCGAGATGGCCAGTGCGAAGACAATCAGCACCAGAGCGCTCTTGTGTTTGTGTTGGCGCCCGCGCAGTGCCGCCAAGGCCATCGCCGCCCCAGCGGTGATCATGCACAGGGGAAGCGGGCGACCCAGCTCGAACCACGGCAACTCGCGCCAGAACAGCATCGCCAGGGCGATGACTGTCACGAACGACAGGATCGCCAGTGGGAGTCGCCTGGATGGGTCTCGTGTTCGTCTTGCGAGGACAGCGGCGACCAGCAGGGGGGGCGCGAAGATGGCGCTGACAGCCAGCATCCTCTCCAGGTGCAGCATGGGGGCATCCATGCCCATGCCCTGACGGTAGAACGAGAGCCCGGACAGTTGGCTGTCTGCGAGATGCCACCAGCTGCCTAGCGTGGCAATCCCCGCCTCGGTCCACGGCAGTCCGAGCGACAGCAGCGCGAACGCCAGCGCGGGTGGCGTCAGGACTGCTGCGCAGAAGGCTCCGAGAGAGATGAGCACTTCTCTTCTAGGGGGCTTCTCTGACCATGACCAGAGGCCAAGGGCGGTGACTGATGCTGCAGCAACAGCAATGAAGAACTCCGCCTTGGTCAGAAAGACCAGGCCCGCAGCCAGCCCTGCCACGACCAGCCATCGTCGTCTCGGGGCTTTTAGATGGGTCAGAAGAGCTGCCAGCACCACCCAGGAGAGCAGCATCCCGTGGCTCGCCTCGTGAGAGTAGGGAGAGACGTAGTTGTAGTTGCCGACTCCTACGTACTGACTGAAACCAAAGAGCACCACAAAGGTCAGACAGGCGACCAGCGCTGCGAGCTGTGAGCTCGCGTGTCGTAAGGTCCGATAGAGCAGTGGCACCAATGCGGCGGTAAGCGCCAGGTTGACCCAGGTGAGGGTGCTCAGGCCTACTCCGAAGAGGCGGAACCAGAGCGCATTGAGATGTGGGCTCAGGGGTCCGTTGAAGTAGTGAATGTCGCGATAGAGCAGGTTGCCCTCACTCAGCATCCAAGGGACGTACAGCTCGCGCCCAAAGTCGATCAGCGGGTCCGGCCACTTACCCCAGCTGTGCCAGAGCATGGCGATGGCTGCGCCTACTACAGCAAGGGTTCCGCACGCGAGGAGTGCTGACCGCGCTCGGGTTGACTCCAGGTTGGGTGCGGAGAGCATTCAGCGCGCAGCAGCCAGCCAGTCTCAGAGACGGTGACTACTTCAGTCGGTCTTGTAGCCGACGACCTGGTAGCCCTGTCGGTCGAGCGCTGAGGCGACTCCAGCGAAGCGGCTTCTGGGGTCTTCGAGGGTGGCTGACAGCCTGTGCAGTGTTCGCACCTCGCCCTTGTCGAACCACATGCCACCGCACGAGGTGCATTGGTCGATGGTGAGATCGTTGGGGGGAGCGTAGAGCATCTGCTTCATTCCGCTCGAGCACCGGGGGCAGGTTATATCGCTCGCCTTCTCCTGCCGGTTCTCAGCGGACAACATGGGCAGATCTCGCGACAGTTCGAAGTAAGAGGCTACCTCTCCTGCGTCGAACCACAGCCCCTTGCAGTCACTGCAAAAATCCATCGTCACGCCTTCGTTCTCAATCTCGCCCATGGGGCTGGAGCAGTGCGGACAGTCCATCTCTTG
>CAZEIY010000621.1:0-2650 GCA_964512375.1 uncultured Rickettsiales bacterium
CCCACGCACCACGACGAACCATCCGCGGTCGAGGCCCGGCGGCCGCCCGGGATTACATCATCGTCTCGGGAGAGAAGCGCACGGTCCCGGAGGCGCGCATCGTCACCTTCGCGGACGACTCAAGCTGGGATTTCTCACGTCTGGTGCACTTCGACCCCAACCGCAACTACACCTACCCGCGCAAGCTCAAGGGCAAGCCGCTGAACAGCTACCTGGAGGTCCAGGAGTTGGTCGATATGGTGGCCATCCACGCCGACATCACCTACACCGCGCGCTCCTGCTATAATGTCCTGAAGGCCCGTGGATTCTCAACGCATTTCATGATCGATTGGGACGGGACCATCTATCAAGGGACCGACACCAGTCGCAAGGCCATCCACGCCGCCTCCGACTACATCAAGGGGGTCAACAACCGGTCCATCGGCATCGACATGAACTGCATGTTGGCAAACTTCGCCCGGGGCGATAAGCCGGCGGTACCGACCGGCCCCATGACCTCTCAATTTGCCACTCCAGAGGGCAAGCGGCGGCTGAGCGAGACCGTCGAGATCAACGGTATTCCTTGGAAGAGTTGGGGCTACACCGACGCCCAATACGACTCGCTGATCAAACTCCTGGCGTCGCTGGGCAAGTTCTATCCCAAGCTGAAGCTGGCGGCGCCGGTGGACGAGCGCGGCGAGATCATCTGGCAGGTGCCCGCAGACGACGCCTTCGATCTGGAGAAGATCGGCCTCTGGGGCCACATGCACCTGACGGCACAGAAGTTCGATCCCGGACCAGGGTTTGACTGGGCGAGGGTTCTGCAGGGCCTGAGCAAGGAGCACAACCGCTTCCCCATCCAACTGGTCGAAGGGTTGACCATTCCCAATCTGCTGACCGCAGGCAAGGTGAAGAAGCTGGCGAAGCGCTACTTCAAGAACAATGAGTCCAGCGAATCAGGCGGCTACTACCCCATCGGATTGGGCGGCCAATGGCATGGCGGGATGCACCTTCACGCTCCCGTAGGCACCCCGGTGATGGCCATGTTCGAGGGCACCGTGGTCGCCGCCCACAACGGCCCAGCGACCTCTTTGGGGTCCAACAACTTTGTCCTGGTCCGCCACGAGAAGCCCTTTGACCCTCGTGATGAGAAGAGGAAGTTCGTCTTCTATTCCCTCTACATGCACTTGCTTCGCTTCGACCAGGAAAAGGACCGGATCAAGAAGAAACGCAAGGGCAAGAAGGTATTTGACGCAGCCCCGGACTGGGTCACCGACGCCAAGCGGGTGGTCACCGGTAAGGAAGACGAAGAGGAAGACTCGGCGGAGGAAGCCGAGCGCGTGAAGTACGAGAAGCTCGAGGCCAAGCGCAGAGAGGATGAAGGCATCGACGAAGACGATGACAGGAAGCGAAGAGACGACGAGGACGACGAGGACGACGAGGAGGATCGCCACGTGCGCGAAGAGGCCCAGCCCTTCCTCGATGTAGGCAATCACCTCGCTGCGCTCAAGCGCGGAGACGTCTCCCTCTTCGACCCGACGGGCAAGGATCAGACCAAAGTAGCCGCGGGAGACGTAATCGGCAGGGTCGGCCAGTTCGGCGCCGGCGAAGACATCGATGACGACGATGACTTCGCTGACGAGGGCGCACAAGCAGGCGTGCCTGGGGTCATCCACGTGGAGGTCTTCGCCGACGGCAGCTGGCGGCAGTTGGTCGATCTCCTGGGCGTGCATGGTGAGCATTGGTCGGAACTCGAGGCCGACACCGACGACAACCTCACTGTCGACACAGACGACCTGCTGCGGCTGATCATGCCCGACGAGATCGGACGCAGGAAGCCGAAGTTGGACGACTTCATCTTCACCGCTAGGCAAGTCGCCTCGGACGACATTCAAGACTTCTACAGCCGGGACGCGGACGACGACGCGCGCAAAGAGCAAGTTCGCAAGGCCATCACCAGACATGTCTCCGAGTGGAGCGACCAGGTCGACTGGTTCCAGTCCATGGCCAAGGCGCAGGGTTGGGATGAGCGGGTCGAAAACCTCAAGTCACTCCTACAGGATGAACAGGGGCGCTGGCAACGCACTCTTTTTTCCCGTCAGATTCAAAGGCAGTTGCCATTCGTCTGGCTCAATCAGAAGGTCGCCGAGCACGTGGGTTTGGAGACCGGCACCAGCTGGGATGGCGTGCTCTACTTCTTCCATCCCATTCACTTCCTGCTCTGGCTGACCTTCCATACCAACACCCGGCTGCGCGTTCTGGCCAAGGGAAGGTCCAAGAAGCAGCTCAAGAGGCTGCGACGGAAAGAGCAGAAGCTGGCCGAGCAGCGGCGCCTGCGAGGCGAATTCCCCGAGGACTTTGATCACGCGTCGACGTTTGAGATCGACGACGACTCCGACGTAGAGAACCCGCGCGACGTGCTGCGGGAGCTCTGGGATGCCGCCCCCATGCAGGGCGATTGGGATCGCTACGAGGACTGAACCGCACATGAGCAAAGCCCGCGCAGCACCACCCGCTGCAGAGACCATCGCCTTCTACCCTGGCTCTTTTGATCCGCCTACCAACGGGCACCTCAACATCATCGAACGGGGCCTGTCGGTGTTCGATCGCGTGGTTGTGGCGCTGGCGAGAAACGTCAACAAGCAGCCCATGTTCACGCTGGAGGAGCGGG
>CAZEIY010000622.1:0-2641 GCA_964512375.1 uncultured Rickettsiales bacterium
CGGCTGCTCCTGATCGATGGACGGAGACCACGATCGAGTTTTGGGACACCACGGGTGCGGTTGGGGCAGACTCGGTTCTTGCGGCTCATACATGTTTGATGAGCCATCCGAGGCTGAGAGTAAAGGGGGCAACTGTGGTTTCGGAGGCGGAATCGAGCCCCAACAACACTTGATGAGGCAAGCACCTGATTAACGCAGAGGAACTCAGTCACCTTTGGAGCAGTGCGTCGTTCCACCCGCCATCTGGGATGGTCGGGTGCATTAGGTGACCGCGTTCTTCGAGGTGCCCGAAGCCCAGGGCATGTCCGAGCTCGTGTGCGAGAAGGTGACCGTCGGTGTCGTCCATCGGCCCGAGGTAGACCTTCGCGTAGTCGACCCCATCGCTACGCAAGGAGCCGAGCAGCCGTCTCGACTTAGACGGCTTCCTATACGCCTGCACATCCAGATCAACCCAGGTTGACCACTGCAGGCCTCCCCAGTCGGAACTCAGGAAGTCCATTGCTGTTCCAGAGTAGTCATTGCGGTCGGCTACCCGGTGCCGATCCAGCCAACCTCCCTAGGGGGGATAGACCGCGTTCAATCGTCCGACATCTGATTGTCGCAGTAGTCGCGAAATGACATGCCCCAGTCTGGGTCGAAACTGTCTGCTAATGGGTGTTCATCAGACACGTATCCAACATGCGCAAATCGTTCGTCGTCGAAGTCGATTTGATCTGAAAGGCCCTCGTATTCATCCTCGATTGCAGCGTCTGAGGACATAGGTGTCGAAGACGGCACCGGAACGGGGGGCCGACTGGCGTTCGATTGAAGATAGTGCGGTTGCTGATCTGTGGCGTGCGCATGGTTTTCCGAGCCATCCATCGCGCCAAGAACAGCGATTACAACGCCTGCCACCACGACAAATGGTAATGCTGCGCCGCCAGTGAAGATCACGGCCATCACGCTGAACGCAGCAAACTGACTCCATTGGCTTTCAGACATCCCTACCTCCGGAAAAGAACTTTACCCTATACGCCCACCCTCCGGGCTCGCTTAGCCTTCCTGGTAGCCTTGTTCGCCGGCAACGAGTCCGACCCGGCGGCGGCCGGCTCAGCGAACGACCGAACAAACCTGGGAATTGCCCGCTACCTCAGCAGAGTTAACATAACGCCTCTTATCGGACCTATACGCAGAACTACGCCTGCCCGAGGGGGTATGCTGGCGCTCCATCCGGCCCTGGGGCCGAGGGTTGGGAGGAGCTTGCGATGCACACCCGTGTTGCTTTTGTCTGTCTTTTTACTTTTCCGGTCTTGCTGGCCTCGTGCATGGGAGAAGGCGCGCCACTGTTGGTGGCGTCCGCCCCATTCATTGATTTTGGAGAGGTGGAGCCGGGCCAGTCCGATTCTGCGACCTTGACGGTGACCAATGCCGGAACTGTTGCGGCCGAGGTGGCGGAACCGGTTCTAGGTGATGACGCGGCCGTCTTCTCAGTTGTCGGACCCGCCTGGCCCGCCGCGCTCAGCCCCGGCGCGTCCCTCTCCCTCGAGGTGGTCTTCGCACCACCGAGCAGTGACTCGTGGACGACGGCCTTGACCCTGAGCGCTGCTCCTCCCGGATCGATCAGTGGGGGTGGGGGAGTGGGTGAGGCCGGAGCGGCTTACCCCACTCTGTCTGTGGTGCTGTTGGGCCGTGGTGCGGGCCAGGGCGATGATGATGACAGCGCGGGCGATGATGACGACACCGCGGGCGATGACGATGACACCGCTGACGACGATGACACCGCAGATGATGACGACACCGCAGATGATGACGACACCGCTGACGACGATGACACCGTTGCAGGCCCCGATGGCGACGGCGACGGCCATGTGGCGCAGAGCGCCGGCGGCACGGACTGCGACGATAGCGACGCAGCGATCCATCCCGGCGCGCTGGAACTGTGCGACACCATCGATAACAACTGTAACGGCCTCGCCGATGAGGAGGCGATCAACGGAACCTCCTGGTATGCCGACTCCGATGGCGATGGCTACGGCAACATCGCTTTCGTGACGAGCGCCTGCCTGGCGCCCGGCGGCTACGTCGGCAACTCCAATGATTGCGACGACACCTCCGCACAGAGCTATCCCGGGGCAGATGAACTCTGCGATGAGGCCGACAATGATTGCGATGGGTCCATCGACGAGGGGGTCCTGGGCACCTACTACGTCGATGGCGATGGGGATGGCTACGGCAGCGGTTCTGCCAGTGGGACCAGTCAGGGCTGCTCTGCACCTATCGGCTACGCCAACAACGATCTGGACTGTGATGACAGCAACGCCGCGATAAGTCCCCTGGCCGTTGAGTTCTGTGACACCGTCGACAACAACTGCGATGGCAACGTCGATGAGGACGCGGTGGGAGCGACCACCTGGTATCTCGATGCCGATGGCGATGGAGCCGGCGGCTCCATGCTCACGGCCCAGAGTTGCACCGCACCCGCGGGCTACGTCGATAACTCTGATGACTGTGCCGATCTGGATGCTGCTGTAGGCCCCACTGCGTCTGAGTACTGCAACGGGGCCGATGACGACTGCGACGGTGTTGTAGATGAAGACGCCGTGGATGCCACCACCTGGTACCTGGACAACGACGGCGATGGAGTGGGCGGCGGCTGGCTGAC
>CAZEIY010000623.1:0-2632 GCA_964512375.1 uncultured Rickettsiales bacterium
TGCTGGACAGGCTGTCGGAGTACGAGATCGCCGGCTGCTTCGAGGATCCCCTGCCCGGTGAGGACATCGACGGGTACATCGAGCTGCGCCTGCGCTCACGGCTGCCGATCGTCTTGCACCACTTCCCGACAGCGGCAACCTACGAGATCTATCGCCGACCCGCCGACGCCTACATGCTGGGCCATTCGAGAATCGGTGAGGCCGTGCGCAAAGCCGGCCTGTTTGCCGCCAGCGACAGCCCCTTCATGCTGCAGAACACGGGCAGCGACATCACCCGTGCCATGAACGTTCACATGATGGCGGCCTTCCCCTCGGCGAACTTCCACTTCGTCAGCGCCACCAGCGAGGTCTCGCGCGCGCGCTTCGTCACCCAGCCACTGAATCCGATCAACGGCTTCATTCGGGTGCCCGAACAGCCGGGTCTCGGCCTCAAGCTCGACATGAAGGAGGTCGAGCGCCTCGAGCAGATCGAACCGAAGGGGAAGCCGAGGTTCATCATCGTCTGCAAGTATGACAACGGGTCGACGCTCTATACCCGCCCTGACCCGGAGAACCCGCACTTCATGGTCCGCCCGGACTGGAGCCGCATGCTGATGCCGATGAGCTTCGTGGCGCCGTTGACCACCGAGTACTGGGACGATGACGGTTCAGATGAGTTCAACGGAATGATGGCGAGGATCGAGGAGGCGGGAGCGGTCTTGGAGGCACGCGACGGCGGCTGACCGCGCTCGAGACGACGCCTGCATGCGCTGTCCATCTCGAGACCTCGAGACAGTTGTCACTCCGGCCGTCGTCTGTTGACCTTCCTCTGGATTTTCAATAGGTCGCTGGGGTTGTATACACAAGACTCTACGAGTGATGGGGACGGGATGCGTCCGATCTGGGACAATAGGAGTCGTGAGGAAGTGCCATGAACACTGAGTCTGATATCGCGCTCAAGCGCGACAGCATAGTGACCATCCACGATCAGCTGGGCGCTCATTTTTCAGAGCGAATCAGCAGCGGCGAGCTGACGCCAGAGACTCAGTTGCCCTCAGAGAATCAGCTGGCCAAAGACTTGAAGATCAGCCGCATGACCGTGAGGCGAGTCTTCGAGACTCTGGGACATGCCGGCCTGGTATCCAGGCGCCATGGCAAGGGGACCTACGTGGCGCCTGCCGTTTCGCACGAGACGGGTCTGATCGGCTACATCGGGCAGTCGCTCACCGAAGGCACTTCCTCCGAGCTGTTCTCGCATCTCTCCGCTGCCCTGGAACAGCGCAAGTCGGTCGGCTGGAATATGCTCGTGTGTTCCGCAGAGAACAGCCTGGAACGACAGCTCGGTTTCGTGGCAACGCTGATGAACCACGGCGTCCAGGGGATCCTCCTCACACCCGCTGCCCTCGAGAACCCTCGCAGCAATCAGAGTGTCATCCTTGCCCTCGAGGACTCGGGTGTTCCTTTCGTCCTGGTAGACAGAGGCGTCGCAGGGGCCGAGGCAGACAGCGTAGTCGCCAATCAGTACAAGGCGGGATACGTCGGCACCGAATATCTGATAGGCCTCGGGCATGAGCGTATCGTCTTTGTCGACAACCCGCCCAGCCTTGCCATCGTCGAGATGGACAGGGGATATCGTGCAGCCTTCGAGGACCATGGGCTGGCGCACTCACCCGACCTGACCTTCAGAAGGTCAGACATAGCGGATCGCATGCAGACCGTCTTGGCAAGGGGTGCTACAGGCTTGCTCGCCCATTCGGACTTCGCCGCCAGAGACGTCCTCTCGTGGTGCTCCAGGAATGGCGTGGACGTTCCCGGGCAGATGGCGATTGTGGGGTTCGGAGATCTGCGACACGCACAGGGGCCCGAGCCCATCCTGACGACCGTCAGAAAAGACTTCCGGTTGATGGCCGACCTCGCTCTGGATATCCTGCTCCAACGCATCAAGAGAAAAGGAGTGTCCGAGCGGCGCTATGAGACAATCGACGTCGATCTGCTCGTGAGAAAGACCTGTGGCGCTCACCGACAGGCCGATCGCCCCGGTTCCAAGCCCTGAACATGTGGCTCGATCTCGTGAGGAGTCGGCTGTGAACGCTTCGGAGATGATGAAGGTTACCCACAGCTTCACCGACGACAGCGCGGTGATTCGGATGGAAGGCCTGGCCAGGCCGGTGCGCATGCTGCACCTCACCGATACCCATCTGCGCTTCTACGACGAGCGAGATGGAGAGAAATTCCAGGCCTGCGTCGAGTACACCAAGCGCATCGAAGAACATCATCGAGAGAGGGGCACCGAGCCAGACCCTGAGAAGCCCTTCCGGCAGTCGATGGCACAGGCAGCGACGGAGAACCTGGACCTGCTGGCGCTGACCGGTGACATCATCCACTTCCCGTCACCCGCCTCTGTCGAGTTCATCGCTGATCAGATCGCGCAGCTGGGTGTGCCGGCCATCTACACGAGCGGCAATCACGACGTGCACTATACGGACGAACCGGTAAACGCCGAGATCCGGCTGACGAGACTGGCAGCGTTGCAGCCCTTGCACAACGGTGATCCGGACTGCAGCGCCCGGGACATCGGCGGGATTCGTTTCGTCAGTGTCGACAATTCCGTTCCGCAGCTGTCGCGCAAGCAGGTCGACTTCGTCAAGGCGCA
>CAZEIY010000624.1:0-2624 GCA_964512375.1 uncultured Rickettsiales bacterium
CGCGTAGCACCAGACCATAGACGTAAGCGTCTTCGACCAGATCCATGTGTCCAAGACCTTTGGTCATGACATTGCGCACATCCCCACCGTCCTTCACGGTCAGCATCGAGCGCTGGTAGGGACAGACGATATCCCCTGTCGAATATACGGACACGAGGCGCACCCCCTCGGGAAATGGCTCCGCGTTCAGTTCCTTAATCAGCGGAGAAGAAGGAAATAGCTGCCAGATACTGCGCGACACGAGGAAGAGGCCAACCCCCATCCCCAGTGCCGCCACGGGAGTGCCGTGATGGGGAGTCCCCAGGGTAATGACGGTCGAGATGTAGTCGTCGCCGCCAGCGCACTGAGCCAGGTAACGAGCGATGAGTCCACCCTTGCTGTGGCCAATGATGTGGATCTTGCCGATATCCTCGCGGGCGCGGAGCCTGCGAAGCTTGGCGTCGATCAACTCAGCCAACGCCCCGATGCCCCGGGTATTGAAGTTTCCAAGCAACCCGCCGAGGTGGAAGGACACAACTCGATAGCCGTCCGATCGCAGACGTCGCTCCAGGGTGTCCATGACCCGCCTTGTCTGCATGAAGCCCTGAATAAGGACGACTGTGTCACCCGGCAGCGCGCTGTCGTCCCGACGTCCATCGGCATCGCCCACGTAGTAGCGAAAACTGCCGACATTGCCAGAAATCGTCGAGCGGAGTTGTTTCAGGAGGCGAAGTGGAGCCATCAGTGGGAGAGAGGATACAGCACCTTGCAAAGGCCCAGAGGCTCCTGCATCATGCGGCCCTCTGAAGGCGCCGCTACAAGGCGCCAAAGAGGCCACAGCAAGCACCCCCAGAGCGGAAGCACACCTTGTCCCAGGACCGCTATAAGGAGGCCGGCGTCGACATTGACGCAGGTGCCCGTCTCATCGACCGAATCGCTCCGTTTGCACGCAAGACAACCCGGCCCGAGGTACTAGGTGGCCTGGGCAACTTCGCGTCCATGTGGCAGATCCCAGCGCATCAATATCGTGACCTTGTGCTCGTGTCGGGCACTGATGGCGTTGGCACCAAGGTCAAGGTCGCGCAGATGCTCGGAAAGCACGACACCGTCGGCATCGATCTGGTTGCCATGTGCGTCAACGACGTGATCTGCACTGGCGCCGAGCCCTTCTTCTTTCTTGACTACTTCGCCTGCGGCAGCCTCGATGTGGACGTCGCGGCCGCTGTCATCGAGGGCGTCGCCGAGGGATGCCGCCGGGCTGGGTGCTCCCTCGTTGGCGGAGAGACCGCTGAGATGCCCGGCGTCTACGGCCCCGGCGTCTACGATCTTGCTGGCTTCTCAGTGGGTGGGGTCGAACGAGATGCGATTCTCAGCGCTGAGAGGGTGAAAGAGGGCATGTCCGTGCTGGCGCTGCCCTCAACGGGCCTGCACAGCAACGGCTACTCACTCGCTCGCAAGGTGTTGTTCGAGGAACTCAAGCTAGACCCCAGCGAACGCGTACCGGGAGGCACGCGCAGCATCGGCGAAGAACTCCTCGAACCGACCGCCATCTACGTTCGAGCCGCACAGGCACTCCTGGCGCGCTGTGAGATCGCTGGCATCGCACACATCACTGGCGGCGGATTACTTGAGAACATCCCCCGAGTGCTCCCCGAAGGCCTTGGAGTTCACATTCATGCTGGCACCTGGAAGCGCCCTGCCCTGTTCGACCTCTTGCAGGAACGAGGAAGAATCAGCGACCACGACATGCTGCGAACCTTCAACTGCGGCGTGGGCCTGGTCGTCCTCCTTCCTTCCGCACAGGTGGCGCTTGCCCAACAAGTCCTCGATGATCTCGGCGAGGAGTCGATGGTAATCGGTGATGTCCGACCCTGTGACCGTCAGGGACCGAGGGTGCGGGTGCTGTGACCGGCAGCTTGCCGCGCGTTGCCATCCTGATTTCCGGGACTGGTAGCAATATGTGCTCCATTATCGACACCGCACAAGAGCAGTCCTGGCCGCTGAGCTGTGTCCTGGTGCTCTCAGATCGACCAGAAGCCCCTGGGCTGCATCGCGCCACGGAGCGAGGAATAGCCACCCGCACAGTCCACTACCGCGACTACCGCGGCAGACGCACTGACTTCGACAGCAAGCTCCTCGAAGTCCTCCAGGAGATGGATGTCGACTGGGTCGTCCTCGCCGGCTTCATGCGAATTCTGGGACGCGGCTTCGTCGAATCCTTCCCCAACCGCATTCTCAACATTCATCCCAGCCTGCTACCCAAATACCCTGGTCTCGACACGTTCAAGCGAGCCCTCGAGGCTGGCGACACGGTGGCTGGCTGCACGGTCCACCTGGTAAACGAGGCCGTGGACGCAGGCCCGGTGCTTGGCCAGGCAGAGGTGCCCGTGCTCCATGGAGACACGGAAGACACTCTCCGGGCCCGAGTACTCGAACAGGAGCACATCCTCTATCCTTCCATGGTAAGGAAGGCGGTCGTCGGCCAGGAGAGGCCGATGCTCCAGCCGGTCGACGAGAACGGAAAGGTCCATAGCGGGTGAGTGTGCGCAGCTACGACGTGGTCGTTGTCGACCCTTCCCCGGGAGCCTTGATCGCGGCATCCCTATTGGCCAAGGACGGCCTGTCTGTGCTGGTCCTCGACCCGG
>CAZEIY010000625.1:0-2622 GCA_964512375.1 uncultured Rickettsiales bacterium
CACGCTCGAGCGGCGAGAGGTGCCCAGCGACGTGTACACCGAAGCCGCCGGGGTCACGGCGCAGTGGTGCCGCCACCACACCTAGAGCTGCTATGGTCCCGGGCTCCAAGGAGGGTCACCGATGATCCGCTGGCTCGCCACTTGTGTGTCCATCGTCGCCGCCACCGAGGCCCACGCGTTTGGCGAGGACGTGCACGAGCTGCTGACCGTCCATGCCCTCGAGAGCGTGGGGCCCCTCGAGCAGTCATGTGCTCCCGGTGATGGTTCGGAAGAATCCTGCTCCGGCATTTCCTGCCTGGCGATTCTTGATGGGGGGTATTCCACTGGCGACGGCGCCTACTGGATTGACCCAGACGTGGCAGGAGCCTTTGAAACCTACTGTGACATGACTGGGGACGGGGGAGGATGGACTACCCTCCTGACCGCCACGGCCAACTCCGCAGCTTGGGGGGCACTCTCTGGAAACTGGTCAGCACACGGCACAGACAGCTCGGTCCCCCTCCCTCTGGGCATTCAGGACCATCACTCCCCCGCTTATGGGCGACTGTCGACGGAGAGTGTTCGCCTTTGCTACCAGGACTCAACTCAGTGTTTCGTGCTGAATCACAATCAGAGTGCCCCCCTCCGCGACTTCTTTGCGCTCGGGCTGACCTACATCGATTGGGCCTACAACACCGACTACCATCCCGACACCGGCCCGGTCTCGAAGGTGGATGACTACCTGAGCGGACTGGGGGTGAACTCCTGGTGGCTAGGCACCCACAACAGTCCAGCCGTCGGTGGCTACTACCTTGAATGCGGGTGGCTCGGAATCAATGAGCTCTCCCAAGATGGGATCAAGCTCGGGTTGACCACCGACAACAACACGCCCTGTGCCAACTTCAGTGGTGGAACATCCACCCAATTTAATGATGGGACTTGGGGGGTCGGAGCCAACTTTTCGGAATTGGGTTCGTCCTACTGGACCGATGTCGCCGGGGTCACCAGGTCCAGCTCAGGCTACGCAAACTACGGTCCTTGGATTGCCTTTGGGCGAGAGTCACAGACCTGCCCCAGCGACGTCACCGCCCAGGGCATGACCTTCAAGGGGCTCTGCGGCGGTACCTTCGACATGGGCTGTACGTCGGCCCAGCAGGCGACCGGCAACTGCGGGACGAGCGAGTCCCCAGTGCACAGCGTCACCCTGACAAGGGACTTCTGGATGGGGGAGACCGAGGTGACCCAGGACCAGTGGCAGGCCCTGATGGTCAGCAACCCTTCGGTCAACGCTGCCTGTGGTACCGATTGTCCGGTCGAGAATGTGACTTGGTATTCGGCTCTGGACTTCGCCAACGCCGTGTCGGTCGCCGAGGGCCTGGCTGCTTGCTATTCCATCCTGGGTAGCGCCGTCACCGTGACGAGTCCTTCCGGTTTGGTCACCGACTGTGAAGGCTATCGCTTGCCCACTGAGGCGGAGTGGGAGTACTCGGCGCGCGGAGGCGAAGACTTGCTCTATTCGGGCAGCAACACGGTCTCTGACGTTGCTTGGTATGGAGGCAACAGCGGCGGCGCGACTAATCCGGTCGCTACCAGGCAATCCAACGCCTGGGGGCTCTACGACATGTCCGGCAACGTCTGGGAAATGCTCTGGGACTGGTACGACAGCAGCTACTACAGCTACAGCCCCAGCACGGACCCGGAAGGACCAGCTAGTGGCTCGAACCAAGCATTGCGGGGAGGCGGCTGTAGGGACATGATCCCGCCCAGCACGGTACCATACCCGCGGGTAGCCTCTCGCAATCAACGTGCCCCGACCAGCCACGACTATCACGTCGGCTTCCGCCTCGCCCGCACCGTCCCCACCGACGCCGACGGCGACGGATTCTTCAGCTACGAAGACTGCGATGACAACGACCCTGCAATTGCGGCTGCCGATGGCTCAAGTCCCACCTGCCCATCGACCTCATGCCTTGCCATTCTGGACGATGGTTACTCGTCTGGTGACGGGCTGTACTGGATCGATCCCGACAGCGATGGTTCAGGTGCCCTGGAAGTCTTCTGCGATATGATCTCCGCTGGGGGAGGCTGGACACAGGTCAAGGAACTCTTCAACTCCACCGCAGAGAATAGCTTTCTCTCCGAGTTCGACGGGTTAGAATTCACGCAGGTCAGGGCGACCCATGGAGGCGAGTGGATCGAGTCTTCCGTCTCGAGCCTCCGCACGGTGGGGGCCTGGCAATCCTGTCCAGGTTATATCGGCCTCTGCTTCTCCTGGCCCAGCTTCACGCGTTGGGACGGTGGAGCATCGCACACGCTCTACATGTACGAGGACTACCAAGCAGAGAATGGCAACTTCGGTGGCCACTTCTCGCACTGTAGTGGTCCCTTTGGGCCAGGCTTCGGGTTCAGTCAGGCAAATCACTGCTCCGTAAGCCGGCAACTCTGGTGGAATGGAGTTGCCATTCCCACTTCATCAAGCTTCCTGGCGCTCTACCTCAGATAGGGTGCTGGCCTAGCGGTCGGGTAGGGGACTTTTGTGCTCTTTGCTCATGGTCCCGAGATGGTCCCGAGATGGTCTCATGCCCCTCAAGGACAGTCGAGTTGGATACTGATTGACAAGGACCCAATGGCAGTGGATACCTG
>CAZEIY010000626.1:0-2621 GCA_964512375.1 uncultured Rickettsiales bacterium
GACGGAGCCGATGAGGAGACGGAGACGAGACCTCTCCAGGTACTTGATGATGGCGATGAGGAGTTGAGTCCGTGGGAGGCCGATAAGCGTCGCATGGGACCTGCGCCGGGCTCGGACTTCTCGGGTGCCGTTCATACGATGGCAGCTTCTCGAGACGAACTCGAGACTCTACTCGCGCAGCAGAACATCAAGAAGGGACCGCACCTCAGCATCAATAGGGGCGGCAACATCGAGCTCATCTCGCTCAAAGATGCGGTGTACTTCATCGGTCACACGGACGAGTGCGAGATCCGGTTGAAGGGGTCTCGATGGCTTGGTCGGGTGGCGGCGAGCCTGGAGCGCCGCAAGGGCATCTGGTGGATACATGCCAAGTCGCCGTTCTGGAATCCAGTGAAGGTAGGAGGCAGCAAGCTTCAGAAGAAGCGCAAGTTGCGTACTCCTTCGGTGATTCGCATTGGCGACCTCAAGATCCGATTCTCGCCCGGCGAGCAGTAGCGGACGCTACTCGTCTACCGGTTGCATCCAGATCTGTGAGGCATCTACACCCAGGCTGGTGATGCAGTGATCGTAGATGTCTTCGGGCTTCACCGTGAAGAGGATGTCCTCGAACTCGTCGAGATAGATCCAGGCGCCGGACTGGATCTCGCTGTCGAGCTGTCCAGCACCCCAGCCCGCGTAGCCCAGGGAGAGAAATGCGCCCGGGTTTCCTTCGTCGTTGGCGACGGCCTCGATTACGTCTTTCGAGGGCGAAACCCACAGGTCGCCCGAGAGGTGGAAGACTGGGAGGTCGAGTTCCTGCTCGCTGCGTCCGAGCAGTGCACTGGGCTGACGGGCGTAGGTGAGGAACACGGAGCCTGGCTGGACAGGCCCGCCCCAGTGCACCGGACCTTTGATTCCGTTGGACTGAGGCAAGTCCATCTGCTCGAGCACTTCTTCTGAGCCCAGGTTGGTGACTCGGTTGATGATCAGGCCAAGGGCTCCCTCAGCGTTGTAGTCGCACAGTAGGACCACGGTCTTGGCGAAAAACACGTCGACCATCTGCGGAGAGGCGACCAGGAGACCTCGGCTTTTCACATGCTGCCTTTCATGGGAGATCGACCTGTCCATCGTCGCGAGAGCGATGTAGTGCTGTCAAGAGCGCACTGACGTACTATTGCTTCGCAGTGGCTACTCACCCCCTTCTCAAGCACCCCCACTATTCTGCTCCGGAGGGGCCGGTGCTGGTCGTGGTTATGGACGGTGTCGGACTGGGCCGAAGGGACCGTGGTGATGCCGTATGGCTGGCTGAGACCCCCAATTTAGATCGCCTCGCGCGTGGGTCCTGGGTGCCGCTCAAGGCGCATGGGACGGCTGTCGGCCTGCCCTCCGATGCCGATATGGGTAATTCGGAGGTCGGGCACAACATCCTTGGTGCGGGCAGGGTCTTTCCGCAGGGAGCAACTCTGGTCGAACAAGCCCTTGATTCCGGGCGCATGTTCGAGGGCGCTTGTTGGTCGTGGTTGATCGACCCGCTCCGCGGCGGAGACGGGGCTCTACACTTCATTGGTCTCCTCTCGGATGGCAATGTTCATTCCCATCAGCGGCACCTCCATCAGATGCTGCGTGAGGCTGCAGCGGCGGGGCTGAGTTCGGTCTATGTCCATGTGCTCCTTGATGGACGGGATGTTCCTGCGACCTCGGCGCTGAACTACCTTGAGGATCTGGAAGCTCTGCTCTCGGTGCTACGTGAAGACGGGGCCGACTTCCGCATCGCTTCGGGGGGAGGCCGTATGGTCACCACGATGGATCGCTATGGCGCGGATTGGTCGGTAGTGGAGCGCGGATGGCGGGCCCATGTGCTCGGGGAAGGCCGCAGCTTCGTCAGCGCTGCTGATGCTGTTCGCACCTATCGGGCCGAGGAGCCAGGTGTCGGCGACCAGTATCTCCCTCCGTTCGTGGTTCTTGATTCTTCGGGCACAGAGAGTCCCGTTGCCACCATCGAGTCGGGCGATTCCGTAGTCCTCTTCAACTTTCGTGGCGACCGCGCCCTCCAAGTCAGTCAGGCGTTCGTGAACGATGATTTCGGGCACTTTGCTCGCGAACGTCATCCGAAGGTGCGCTTCGCGGGATTGATGCAATACGACGGCGATCTGGAGATGCCTCCGCGCTTTCTGGTAGAGCCTTCGTTGGTCGACAACAGCATGGGCGAACTGCTCGCGGCAGCGGGGGTGAGCCAGTTCGCCTGCGCCGAGACTCAGAAGTTCGGTCATGTGACCTTTTTCTGGAATGGGAATCGAAGCGGAATGTTCGCTCCTGCCCTCGAGGAATATATCGAGGTGCCTTCCGATCGTCTTCCCTTCGACGAGCGTCCTCAGATGAAGGCGCGCGAGGTGACCGATGCCGTTCTGGCGGTTCTCCGCCGCGCTTCGCCTCCGCGCTTCTTGCGTATCAACTATGCGAACGGGGACATGGTTGGACACACGGGCAATCTGGATGCTGCTGTCCGTGCTGTTGAATGTGTTGATGAGGTTCTGGGAGAACTTCTTGATGAGCTGGAGTTGATGGGTGGGGTGGCGCTGGTCACTGCGGACCACGGCAATGCCGACCAGATGCTACGTCTGGACAAGAACAGCGACCACTAC
>CAZEIY010000627.1:0-2619 GCA_964512375.1 uncultured Rickettsiales bacterium
ATGGCGATGCGCATGTTCAGCGGCGCCTTCTTGACCCGCTTGCCCGAGTCGTGGGCGAAGAAGGCGAAGAAGGGAATCTTGATGCCTGAGTGGTCGACCACGCCGGCGCTGGCGATGAGCAGCGCGACGGAGAGGAACACCATGTGGCCATTCGCGCCGGCGGCGAGCACCATGGACTTGGAGATGAAGCCGCTGAACAGTGGGAAGCCAGCGATGGACAGGGAGCCGACGATGCAGAACGCAGTGGTCCAGGGCATTGACTTGTAGAGACCGCCCAGCTCGGATGCCTTGATCGTGCCCGCGCGATGCAGCACGGCTCCCATCGCCATGAACAACAAGCCCTTGTAGATGATGTGCGCAAAGGCGTGCGCTGCCGTGCCGTTGAGGGCGAGCTGGGTGCCGATGCCGATGCCGACCACCATGAAGCCCAGCTGGTTGTTCAGGCTGTAGGCGAGCACTCGTCGCAGGTCGTTCTCGATCACCGCGAAGAAGATCGGGAACAGCGTCATGACCGCACCGATGGGAATCAGGATCTCGGTTCCTGGGAAGGCGCGCGCCAGCGTGTAGATGGCCAGCTTGGTGGTGAACGCGGACAGGAAGACGGTACCGACCACTGTGGCCTCGGGATAGGCGTCCTGCAGCCAGTTGTGGAGTAGGGGGAAGGCTGCCTTGATACCGAAGGCGAGGAAGATGAGCTGTACGCCCAGGCCCGCTTCAGCAAGGGAGACGCCGTTGTTTCCGGCCAGCTGAACGAAGGCGAGGGAGCGCTCGTCCACGGGTTGAGCTGAGTAGTACAGGATCACGCCGGCGAGAAGGATGACCCCCGATCCCACCTGGATCAGTAGGTAGCGCAGTCCGACGTCGTATGCCCGCTCGGTCTTTCGGGCCCAGATCAAGAACACCGACGTGATGGCCGTCAGTTCCCAGTAGACAAAGAGTGTGATCAGGTCGCCAGCAAAGGCCGCCCCGATGGCCGCGCCCGAGTACATGAGGCCAGCGGTCAGCTGCACCCGGTCTTTGAGGTGCAGGGCGTAGATCACGCTCAGCAGCGCGGCGATGTGGAAGACAATGCCCCAGACCATCGACAGGCGGTCTACCCGTACAGGGAACAACTCCATGTCGAACAGTTCGATCGACGTGAGGTGCTCGGCTGGCAGGCCGTCCATGTGCAGGTACGAGAGCACGGGCAGCAGCAGCAGCCACGCATTGCGTAGATGCCCCTTGAGCAGGGGAACTGCCAGGGCGCCGAGGACCAGCAGGGTACCGGGAGGAAGACTACTCATCATAGTAGTAGTCCTCTGGACGCTTGAGCACCTTGCGTAGCTGCACTGCGGTGCCGACGATGAAGCAATAGGCCACGAAGCCGAACCAGGCGTGGAAGCCGAACCACTCCTCAAAGCCGAAGTGCCCGTGCTGGTGGTACACGAGGTCCCAGATCAGCAAGCCAAGACATGCTACAGCCAGGGCCCCGAACAGCTTCTTGCCGCTGTCCGGGTGATCCAGCCAGCGCTTCGGCTCGTCCGAAGCTGGTGTCACGTGTCCCTGGTCCTGGTCGGTCATGTCATGGTTCCAGGGTGATGGGCAGCAAGAGGTTGTAGACATCTTCAGCGAAGAAGAACAGGAAGATGCAGCCAATGGCTGTCGCACACAGGGGAGCGACGCACAGGATCGGTGCCTCGTGGAATTCGGGGAAGATCTTCGTCAACCTGCCGCTCGCAGGAGCGTGCCCGTGGTCGTCATGCCCGTGGTCGTCGTGGTCGTGGGACGCCGGCTTTGCAGGGAACAAGAAGGCGCGGCCAACCACCGGCATCAGGTACGCGATGCTGAGCAGAGAACTGATCATCAAGACCGCGATGAAGATGCTGTTGTCGCCGTCGGCAGCGCCCAGGGCCAGGTACCACTTGCTCCACGAGCCGCCCATGGGGGGCAGGCCGATGATGCTCATAGAACCCAGGAAGAAGGCGGCCATTGTGAACGGCATGGCTCGACCAATGCCGTCCATGTCGCTGATGTTCTTCTTGTGTGAGGCGACGAAGATGGCACCAGCGCAGAAGAAATGGATGCTGCGCTGACCGCTATAGGTGGATCACGCATTGGCACCTCCATTGGTAACGACAACCTGTTCCTCGTCGAAACGCTCGCAGAGCCTGAACAGGCAGTCGCGGCAATGAGCGAACAAGCGGGGGTGCTCTCTGCAGGCCTCGACCATGTGATTTCGGTGTCGGGATCTGTGAACGACCCGAGATTCGCTGATCAGTGGGGATTCGAGGTTGCGCCCGGTTTGAGCATGGAAGCGGCATGGGACCTGGTGACAGGTTCCCAGTCTGTGGTTGTCGCAGTGATCGACTCCGGCATCCAACTCGACCATCCAGACCTCGTCTCCAACATCTGGACAAATCCCGGCGAAGTGGCCGGTAACGGCATCGACGACGACGGAAACGGCTATATCGATGACGTCCATGGTTGGGACTTCTACAACGACGACAGTGACCCTTCCGACGATCATGGACACGGCACACACGTTGCCGGAACCATCGGCGCAGACGCCAACAATGGAATCGGAGTTTCAGGCGTTGCCCACGACGTGCAACTGATGGCCCTCAAAGCCTTCAACTCTCA
>CAZEIY010000628.1:0-881 GCA_964512375.1 uncultured Rickettsiales bacterium
AGCAGCGACTCGTGTTGCGAAGAGAGCGTCTTGATGCGTTTGCGAGTCGCCTGGTGACTCTGAGCCCGCAGCGCGATCTGAGTGTCGCCCGCCGCCGTGTGGCGGTTGCGAGACAGCAGTTGGACACCTCGCTGGGCTCCCAGTTGGTCTACAGGCGCCAGGAGTTGGAGGCGGCCAGGCGCGCTCTTCATGCGCTGGGTCCGCTGCAGGCCCTGGGGCGGGGCTATGCCCTAGCGACGGCAAGAGACGGCTCGGTTCTGCGCGCTGCATCGCAGGCGCAGATTGGTGATTCTGTGCAGCTTAGGCTCGCTCAGGGTTCGTTGAGGTGTACCGTGAACGAAGTGCTTGACGAGTCCGATCGGGACCTCCGCGGAAGGAGTTCGAAGTGAAGTTCTGGGCCTCTTGTAGCGCCCTCGCATTGGCGCTCCTGGTCGTGTCCTCTGGAGTCGCTCTGAAGGGCTGCTGGGGAGGCGGTCAGTCTTGTAATGAGTCTCTGGACTGCCTGATCTTCTGTGAATGTCCGGGCGTCGGTGTCGGCGTGACGGTGGGCCCCTACCCATGTCGTATGGGAACCTGCGGGGAGCAGCATTCCGAGGATCTGGACTGTGTGCGTCCCTGCCGGGATGCTTCCCCCGGAAATGTCAGCTCGGATGATGACGATTCCGAGGGTGGAGATGACGATTCTTCTCCCGGTGACGATGATTCTGGGCCCGGCGACGACGATTCTGGGGCCTCGGGCTGATAGTCTCTCTGTCGAAGGGGGGTCAGTAATGACCGGAGAAACTCGCGCACAGGAGATCGAGCGTCGTGTTGCCGAGGGCGACGTGGTGGTTATCCACCACCTGCACGACCAGTTCGAAGAGCAGGAGATCTGCCAGGCT
>CAZEIY010000628.1:892-1678 GCA_964512375.1 uncultured Rickettsiales bacterium
GAGCAGGACGAGATTGTGTATGAGGTGCGTCGTACCTATGAGACGGCATTCTCCTTTCTCTTCAGTCCGCAGAAGGGCTACGGAGTAGTTCTTTGCCGGGCGGGTGACGCCGAGCGGGTTACTGAGTTGATCCGCGGCCTCGCAGCCAGCGCGCCCGAGAGCCCCACGCCGCCGTTCGCCGCACAATCCGGCGAACCAGGCGGCGACTGAGCAACCCCTGCAGCCTCAGCCGAACTGATGCCATCTTCGCTTCTGACTGACCACGAACTCCATGAAGAGGACGAGGACCTGTCGGCACTCGACACACTGGAATTTGCCGGTGTTCTCGAGAGCGGCGAGTTCGAGCCCGTGGCGCCCCGTCCGCGTCCCCCCATGGATGACGAGAGCAGTATGGAGGCCTCCGGTGCTGAGGCAGGCGAAGCTGCACAGGACGAGCCCGAGGTGACCGCAGTCAATCTGCTTCCAGACACCCAGCTCGAGATGGGAGTCCTCGGTGCGGCCGATGTACTTGGCCCGCGCGTCGACGCGATGCCGCTGTACGAAGCGTTGCGCTCTTGCTGCTCGTCCCGATTCGAGGCAGTAGCAGTACAGATGACTATGCGCAGTGGCCGGGTCGTCGTCTCGAGCATCTCAGACGCCGACCGTCGCCGCAGGGTGGCAGACTTCTCGACGCAGGCGATGGCCTCGTTGGTCAATAAGGGCCTCGACGAGCAGTGTGGCGTCCTCGATGCCGGTGATCTGCACGTATTTGTGATTGCGGTCGATGAGATCCGCGTCTTTACCGCT
>CAZEIY010000628.1:1688-2619 GCA_964512375.1 uncultured Rickettsiales bacterium
CTTGATGCGTCGTGAATCCCACCACCTTGCACTTGGCCTTGCCTTCGGCGGCCTGCTCTTCATAGGTGCGCTGCTGTTCGCGCAGCTTCCTTCTGACAGCAAGCAGTTTTCTGAGCGCTCGCCTTCTGGTGGGGGGGATGCGGTCTTTACCTACTCTCAGGGGCCGGAGCCCCGCTCCCTTGATCCCGCCGCCATCACGGATACCCACAGCACCTTCATCGCCGGCAGCCTGTTTGAGGGCTTGTTGGTCTGGAACGCTGCTGGCGACAAGCTCGAGCCCGGCGTTGCTAGTAGCTATGAGGTCTCTGCCGACGGCAGGCAGTACACATTTTCGCTGCGTGATGCCATCTGGACGAACGGTGATCCCGTGACCGCCGCAGACTTCGTGGTGGCCTGGCGGCGCCTGCTGAACCCCGACCTCGGGTCTCCTTACGCTTCGTTGCTGTACCCCATCAAGGGTGCCCGTGAGCTGCACCGGGGTCTTGTCAAAGATGCGGGTGTTCTCAGCGTCGAGGCCCGGGATCGTAGGACCTTGCTAGTTGAACTGCTTCATCCGACGCCATGGTTCCCTGCCATCGTTGCCCACACGGTCACTGCACCGATCAATCCCCGCGCGGTCAAGCGCCACGGTTACGCCTGGACGAGGCCGGAGAATATCGTAGTCAACGGACCGTTCACGCTGGACTCCTGGAGCGCCGGGCAGGAACTCGTGCTGGTTCGGAATCGCTACTATCACTCGGTCGACGAGGTGGCGCTGGATCGTGTCATCGCCCGGGTGGACATGGGTCCCGAGCGAGTCGTCGAGATGTTCGAATCCGGTCAGATCCTCTGGACAGGTAGGGCGACTGGCGCCCTGCCCCTGGAGGACCTGGCCAAGCTTGCCAAGCGCCCTGATGCTCATGTGCAGGCTCAGTTGGGGACGTCTTGGTAC
>CAZEIY010000629.1:0-1551 GCA_964512375.1 uncultured Rickettsiales bacterium
CGATCCATATTCCTGGGCAAGTTCTGGATTGTTGCGGGCCCAATCAGCGCTCAAGCTCTCATACGCATCGGCGCTATGGACTCGTTTCCCGATATAGAATGTGGAATTCCGACCTCCCATTCGTCGTTTGAACTTCAGCAGGCTGTCATCTGGATGGGCAGTTCGGCCACCCCCCAGGTGAAGTAGTTCGAGTCCCCTCTTGGCTGCTTCCTCTGCGGCGACCCAAAGTATCAAGTTCACGAGTCCGGGAGTTGTCGGCCCAGTTCTGGTCGTCGACAGATGGTAGTGCGCGCATCGCCGGCCGTGGAGAAACATCGCCGCACCCACCAGGTTGTCGTCTTCTCGCACAGCGATCATAAAACCACGCTCATCCACCAGATCAGCGAGACGTTCAAAATACGTCTCGCCAAAGAAGTAGTCGGAACCGGCATCGAGGCGGCGCATGTCTTCCTCGTACAGATCGCGGAATTCGTTGCTGAATTCTCGGCAGGAGAGGAACTCGGTCGTGCAGACCTTCATCGCCCGCCGAACCATGTTGCGGGCCTTGCCGTGAAATGACTGGAGTAGGTCCGCAGTGGAGAGTTCGATTGAACAGGTGGGTCGGTCTTCGAGCACAGTGACCGTGGATGGGGCCATGTGCTGGTTGCCGGCCAGAGGGTGATACCGGATGAATTCCGCGACGATGCTTTGAGTTCGCGCCCACGCGCAAAACGCATCATCGGCTTTCTGGCAGAGTTCCTGGGACGGCGAACTGGCGAGGGGGCCCCCGTAGCCGTACGCGGTCTCGATGTCATACAGTTCACGCCCTCTACTCAGCGATTCAGGGATTCTCTGCAGAAGGAAGGGATACGCGTAGAAGAAGTTCTGTTCGGGATAGGAAAAGCAGAACAGCCTGGCCTGACGGTCTGCCGTTTCCTGCAATCGGACATATTCGGCTTGGAAGTAGGTGTCGTCACCCCACGGCACCCGTTGTAGGAACTGGTTCCAGTCTTCAGCGTTGTCGGCCGCATCCAGCACCCTGCTTTTCAAGACTTCTCCCCGTGTTCGAGCAGGCTGTCGATCACAAAGTCCATGTCACTGCTTGAGTATCGCTGGTCTAGTGGGATCGTCAGAACGGTGGCGGCCAGGCTGGCAGCGAGCGGAAATTCCATCTCATTCACCTGGACGGGAAGGGGCCAATGGACCGGGCAGTACACCCGCTCTCGCATCAACTTACTGCGCAGGTGGTCTCGACCGGAAGGCAGCCGGAGTACGAGTCCCAGCGGCACCGTCCCTGACGAAGGTCCTGGAAAGGGATTCAAGATCGTGTATCGATCTCGAAGACCCGCCGTCAATTGTTGCCAATTGCTTCTGCGCTGACTGCCGAGTGAATCCCAATCAATTGTCACAAAGAGCCGGCGCGAGAGTTCTGGGAAGGCACAATCCTTCGGCAGATTCGCCAGTTCGCTCTCCGCCCACCCCAGCTTCTCAAGGTAGGCGGCCTCCAAGTCACTTTGCAACGCTCCTGATTCCTGCAGGTAGCGCCACTTGTCCTGCCGCGCCAGGATCGAG
>CAZEIY010000629.1:1590-2598 GCA_964512375.1 uncultured Rickettsiales bacterium
AACGGGGCCAAATTTTCTCGCGCTGAAGAAGGCATCGTTCTTCAGGTCCCGTGTTCCACGGATTGCAGGCACCGCCATACTGTAGTCCTCGATGATTCCACCGATTCCCAGCGCTTGTGAGTCCCACTCGGTCACTTCTCCAAAGTAGTGGAGCTGTAGCGCAAGAGATTGTGGGTCTCGGTTGGGCTCTCCTCTCAAGTCCTTGTCCACGTCGAAGAAGGAATAGCGAAAGCCCGCTTCTTCGACAGCGCTGACGACACTCTCACATACAAATGCGGGTAGTTGGATGTGCGTGAACGCCGGTTTTCGTGCTTCAAGAAGCAGCGTTAACGCCGACCTGCCGCTAACCGTCCATGTCCCTGGCGGCCACAAATCATCGGAGGCAGCAGCCTCCGGCGGTCTCTCGACAGGAAAATCGCCGCCGATTGCCCGGCGCTGGGTATTTCGCTTCATGTCCAAAAGTCCCTGACTCCGCTACCCATTCATGCTGTCTCTTCAGGCTACGAAGAAGCCCTTTCCGGATCTACCTGCCCGGCAATCGGCCTCTCTCAAGGCCCTGGCGACCGCACCCGGCGTGTCAGTTCGTACCAGCTCACTTTGAAAGGACTCAAGCCTGGTGCGGTATTCGGAGTCGGACGACATAGCCTCCCCCACTGCACGTCTTATTGCCACCTGATCGTGCGGCACCGAGATCATGCATGAAGCGTCTTCACGACCCTGCTGCCGCTGACCGATGTTCACTACGGGCAGCCCAACGCTCACGGCTTCGACCGTCCCACTGCTCGAATTACCGATGAGCGTCGATGCATGGGCCATGATGCTCGCAAACCAGGCCCTGCTCCGAGGTGCTTCCAGAATCCGAAAATGGGATGAGTCCCGCGCCGCCGACCTCATCGCTTCGAGTATCTGGCGCCCTCCTGCATCGTCGTTTGGATTGGCGAGCAAGACGAGCATGTCGATGTCTGACAGGGCAGCGATTGTCTCGGAGATCTGGCTCCGAGCTTCACC
>CAZEIY010000630.1:0-2593 GCA_964512375.1 uncultured Rickettsiales bacterium
GAACCGACGAAGCGCATTATGCGCGCACAGGCGGACACCACAACAGCAAACACAGCCATGAGCTGCCGGAACAGATCATGGCAGCAGTGGTCGTTCTGCTCGGCGTGGCAACCCTTGGCCTGGGCTGGGTGGGGCCGCAGCTCTCGACGCACCTCGGTCAGTCCGCAGAGTTGGTCGCGATCCACTGGAACACCCTCGGGGTCGGCCTGGCGCTGACTGCCCTGATCGTCGGAGCCGGCCTGGCCTGGTACGACTTTGGGCGAGCCAGCGCGGAGCGCGATGGGTTCCTAAGCGGCCTGCCAGCCATCGAGGACATGCTCAAAGACGGCTGGTATATCGACCGCTTCTGGCGATGGGTGAGCGACTGCATCATCGCCGGGCTGACGTCGGGAGCGCTGTTCATTGACCGTCGGGCCATCGATGATTCGGTGGACCGCTTCGCCGATGGCACACGCCGGGGCGGCGGTCTGGCAGCCTCGCTGCAATCCGGACGGTTGCAGTGGTACCTGTCAGTAACCCTTGGCCTCGTCGCCGTCATACTCGTGCTACTGGAGTGGAAGTGATGGCGCTGCTCGACTCGCACATCTTGACTGCCATCCTGCTGTGCCCGGTAGTGGGGCTTGGGCTGGTCGCTGCCATCCCCTCGAGCAGACCTCAGGCGATCAAGATCACCGCCGCGCTGGTCTCGGGCCTGGCCTTCGGTCTCTCGCTGGTGCTCTGGCAACGCTTCGATTCATCGAGTTCAAAGCTGCAGTTCGTCGAACGCGTCGAGTGGCTGCCGGATCTGGGGATCACCTATATCGTTGGTGTCGATGGGCTGTCCCTGCCGATGGTGCTGCTGACCGGCATCGTGTTCTTCACGGGCGTGCTCACCATGTGGGAGCTGGACAAGCGGGTAAAGGAGTACTTCGCCTTCACGATGGCCCTGGTCGCCGGTGTATTCGGAGTGTTCCTCTCGCAGGACTTGTTCTTCCTGTTCCTGTTCTACGAGCTCGCCGTGTTGCCTATGTACCTCCTGATTGCGATCTGGGGTAGCACGCGACGTGAGTATGCGGCGATGAAGCTGACCTTGTACCTGCTGGCAGGTAGCGCGCTGCTCTTCCCTGCGCTCATCGGCCTCAGCCATTACTCCGGCTTGGACACCTTCGACCTGACCTTGCTCTCCGGCGCTACTGCCGACTGGGGTGGCAAGGGAATCATCATCTTCTTGTTCATCTACCTGGGCTTCGGTGTCCTTGCAGGCATCTTCCCCTTTCACACCTGGTCGCCCGTTGGGCACGTCGCTGCCCCCACGGCTGTGTCTATGCTCCACGCTGGCGTGCTCATGAAGCTGGGCTCGTATGGCGTCTTGCGGGTCGGGATGCAGGTAATGCCCGAGGAGATGGTGCGCTGGGCACCCCTGATCGGTGCACTGGCGGTATGCAACATCCTCTATGGCGCCTTCGTCGCGCTGGGCCAGACCGACCTCAAGTACGTGATTGGCTACTCGTCGGTCTCCCACATGGGTGTCGTCATGCTCGGGCTCGCGACGATGAGCGCGGCGGGTATCAGCGGCGCGATATTCCAGATGTTCGCTCACGGCGTCATGACCGCCCTGTTCTTCTCAAGCATCGGTCACATCTACGACCGAACCCACACTCGCGAGATCGGCAAGCTGGGTGGACTGTTCAGCACCATGCCCAGGGCGTCGACCGTCTTCATCATCGCCGGGATGGCAGGCATCGGCGTACCCTGCCTTGCCTCCTTCTGGGCGGAATTCCTGGTCTTTGTCGCAGCAGTGCAGAAATGGCCTGTCGCCGGCGCGCTTGCCATCTTCGGCCTGGTGGTCTCGGCACTGTTCGTGTTGCGGGTAGTTCAACGCAGCTTCTTTGGTCCCGAGCGCGACGAATGGGCTGGCATGCCGGACATGAGCAACTTCATGTCGATCCCGCGACTGATTCTAGCGGGCACGCTCCTGCTCTTCGGCTTCGCCCCCTTCCTGATGCTCGATAAGCTCTCTGCCAGCGTCAATGCCCTGGTCAAGGTGCTGGAGGCCGCACCATGATCGGGATCTACCTCCGATTTCTCCCTGAGTTGGGGGTCCTGGGTGTCGCCCTGGCCCTGTTCCTCCTCGCTATCGGTCCCGGCCAGGAATTCAGCGAAGACGAGCCCGCGGATGCCCGCCGCGCGCGCCTACGGCGAGCCGCGTCACTTACGGACATCGTCGCCCTGGTTGGCTCAGCGCTGGTGCTTCTGCTCGCTGTCCTTGCCATTCGCCAGGCAGGCCCACTGTTCTTCGGCGCCTACAAGGTCGGCCTGTTCAGCCAGGTTCTCAAGATTGTGCTGGCGGCGGGCCTGATGGGTAGCATCTGGCTGGCTCAGAGCGCCCAGAACGTGGACACCAGAGAGCGACCCGAGCTGATGCTCTTTTTGTCCTTGTCGACCCTGGGCATGATGATGCTCGTCTCTGCGGACGAGTTGGTCTCCTTCTACGTAGCCCTCGAGATCGCCGCCTACAGCCTGTACATCCTGGTTCCGCTCACCCGAGGCCACGGGCACCACAACGAGGCCGGCTTCAAGTACTTCCTCTACGGCGCCGCTACCTCTGCGGTCG
>CAZEIY010000631.1:0-2593 GCA_964512375.1 uncultured Rickettsiales bacterium
GCCGGGGCCGCAGGTGTAGGTGGTGGCGGGTGCCACGGTCCACAGCCCGGCGTAGGCAGGGGTGGCGAAGGGGGAAAGGAGGAGATAGACCTTGCCTATGTCAGCATCGAATCCTTCGGCCCCCACCAGGAGGTCGCTAAGCCCGTCGCCGTCGACGTCGCCCGCGCTGGAGACACTGCTGCCCGCGCTGTCACGCATATTCTCGGCCACAAAGCTGTAGTCGGCCAGAGAGAGGTCAATGACCGACGACGAGCCAAGGCTGCTACCCAGAATCAGGTAAACCCTGCCCGTAAACCTGAGGTGATGTGCAATATGGTTTGCGGGGGCGCCCACCAGGAGGTCACCCCGTCCATCGCCGTCAACGTCGCCCGCGCTGGCCACGCTATAACCCGTACGGCCGTTGATGTCTGCGCCTACGAAGCTGTAGTCGGCCGATGAGAGGTTCATAAACGGCGACGCGCCAAGGCTGCTACCCAGAATCAGGTAGGCCTTGCCTCTGCCATTACCATTTCCCCAGGCCCCCACCAGGAGGTCATCGAGTCCGTCGCCATCCACGTCGCCCGCGCTGGACACGCTATAGCCCGCGCGGTCGAATCCGGTTTCGCCAATAAAGCGGTAATCGGCCAATGAGAGGTTGATGAACCGCGACGCGCCAAGGCTGCTACCCAGAATCAGGTGAACCTTGCCTCTCTGGGGCCCTCCAACTTCACTTCCGGGGGCGCCCACGAGGAGGTCGTCCCGTCCGTCTCCGTCGACGTCGCCGGCGCTAGATACGCTAAAGCCCGCGTGGTCTTGGTAGCTCTGGCCGGAAAAGACGTAATCGGCGTCGTTTGGGAGGAAGAAGTATGTTCGCCACGGGTAAAGGCTGCTACCCAGAATCAGGTAAACCTCGCCGTAGGTCATTGCCCCCCCTCCAACTTCACTTGCGGGGGCTCCCACCAGTAGGTCATCGAGTCCGTCGCCGTCCACGTCGCCCGCGCTGGCCACGCTCATACCCGTATGCCCAGGCCTAGTGCCCACAAAGTGGTAATCGGCCTGCGAGAGGTAAATAGACTGTTGTGGGCCCAGTCTGCGGCCCAGAATCAGGTAGGCCTTGCCGCCGTGCCAGCCGCCGCCGCCAAAATGGGGAGCCCCTACCAGTAGGTCATCGAGTCCGTCGCCATCCACGTCGCCCGCGCTGGATACGCTATGGCCCGCACGGTCGTATGAGCCCTCACCCATAAAGCTGTAGTCGGCCTGGGCGAGGGTGGAGATAGTGTGTGCTGGGGTGCCAAAGAACGGGTTGCTGCCCAGAAACAGATAGGCCTTGCCGGAAGCACCTATCATCAGAGCCCCCACCAGTAGGTCATCGAGTCCGTCGCCATCCACGTCGCCCGCGCTGGACACGCTATAGCCCGCCTGAGCTGGCCGGTGCTCGCCCACGAAGCTGTAGTCGGCCACACTCAGCGAGCTATACAGACCGCCATCGCAGTTAATGTCGAGCAGTGCTATTGGCGACTCCCAGACCTCAGTGCTGCCCGGGTAGATGATCGAGTCACTATCATTACAGTCCTGATTCTGTCCTGACCCGTTCTGTGCATAGCCGTCGCAATCAGAATCCACGCCATCGCCGCGGACCATTTCTATGGTGGGGTCGATGTGATTCCAGACTTGGGGGAGCCCTGGGTCGCAGAGGTCGCAATCGGTATCCAGGCCGTCGTCGTCGAGGGGGTCAAAAGCACCCGGATAGGTGTTTTGGTCATCGTCGTCGCAGTCATCGCCGAGTGAGGCAATGGACGCATATTGGTCGTCATCTGCGTCGGTGCCATCGATGCCGTCGCAGTTGTTGTCGGTGTTATCTCCGACAATATCGGGTGCGCCTGGGTAGGTGGTCGACACGCCGTCGTTACAGTCCCAGTCGAGCCCTGGTCCGTTGTAGGCAAAGCCGTCGCAGTCGGTATCGATGCCGTCTCCGGGAACAATGGAGTCAGTCGGGTCGGGATCGACGCAGCCATCACAGTCTTCGTCGATGTCGTTGCCCCAGCTGTCAGTGGCTCCTGCAAAGATGCTCGGCACCGCGTCATTACAGTCATCGCCGCCGCTGGTGAGTGTGGCATGCAGGTCGCCATCAGCATCCACTCCATCGCTGCCATCGCAGTTGTTGTCGACGTCGTCACCAACGGTGTCGGTGGCGCCGGGGTGGGTCGTGGCTTCTAAGTCATCGCAATCATCGCCGACCGAGGCGAGAGAGGCATGCTGGTCGCCGTCATTGTCGGTGCCGGGAATACCGTCGCAGTTGTTGTCGATGCCGTTGGGTACCGAGTCGCTGGCATTGGGATTGATGGTGGCTGCCAGATCATCGCAGTCATCTCCGCCCGAGGCGAGTGAGGCGACGGTGTCACCATCGGCATCGACTCCATCGATGCCGTCGCAGTTGTTGTCGGTGCCATCGCCGACCGTGTCTGATGCGGCTGGATTGGTTGTAGCTTCCTGGTCATTGCAGTCTGTACCGCCTGAGGCGATCGAGGCGAAAAGGTCACCGTCGGCATCGGTGCCGGCGATGCCGTCGCAGTTGTTGTCGATGCCGTTGGGTACGGAGTCGCTGGCATCGGGG
>CAZEIY010000632.1:0-2591 GCA_964512375.1 uncultured Rickettsiales bacterium
AGAGTATCTATCCTCCAGCAAAGTGCTGACCGAAGACAAGCTCTTCGCGACGCTGGATGTCACGACTCGCCGGCTGAGGTTCCCCCGGGACCGAGAGCTGGTCATTACCGATACCGTCGGCTTTATCGGTGACCTACCGGCGGGCCTCGTGAGCGCTTTTAAAGCAACCTTGGAAGAGGCCGGTGAGGCCGATCTTCTCGTTCATGTTGTCGATATTGCCGACCCGCAAATGGAAGAACAGATCTTCTCCGTGGACCAAATCCTCGCCGAAACAGACTTGGACGATAAACCGCGTCTGCTCGTGTTCAATAAAGTGGATCTTCGGGATGGTGAAGTGGCCCAGAATCTCTGTCAACTCCACGGCGCTTTTGGGGTGTCAGCACTGGATAGGGCTACCCTTCGGCCCTTGCTCGAGGCTATCGAGGCCCGATTATGGCAAGAGGAAGCCGTCCAGCTCAGTGATGAGCAGAGCATAATCTAGAAAGGTAGACACATCTTTCCCCTCGGTCGCGTGGGGCGGCAGGTAATTCTTGGTCCGGCCATCGTGAAGCTGGATCCCAATGATTGGCTGGTGCATTCTAGGGGTGGAGCAGCAGCGATAGGATGAAGCGATGGCTACCCACGAAGTGGAAAATCAGGTCCCGGACCTGCGAGACTATAATCTATTCAGTAGCGATCAGGCCCTCCAAGAGGCCGTGGCTCGAGAAGGCGGTCAATGGGGCCGAGATGAACTCTCTGCCTTTGGTCAATTGACCGGAGCTGCCGACACCATAGAGCATGGTCGACTGGCCAATGAAAATCCCCCCACATTGGAGGCCTTCGACCGATTTGGTCATCGCATCAATTCTGTGGGATTTCATCCGAGCTACCACCACCTCATGTCTCTGAGTATGGCCAACCAACTTCACAGCCAGCCATGGACAGATGAGCGCCCGGGGAGTCTCGTGGTCCGCGCTGCCAAGACTTTCATGATGAGCCAAATCGAATCAGGGCACGGCTGCCCAATCACAATGACATTTGCGGCTGTGCCGGCCCTCCGTCACAGTCCAGAGCTTGCCGCGGAATGGATTCCTCGCTTGACCGCGACCCAGTACGATGGCCGGAACATACCGGCCGCTTCAAAGACGGCGTGCACCGCAGGCATGGCAATGACCGAGAAACAGGGAGGCTCAGACGTCCGAGCCAATTCAACTCGGGCCCTTAGGCAGGGTGACGGGAGCTACCGTCTGGTGGGTCATAAGTGGTTCTGCTCAGCGCCCATGTCAGATGTTTTCCTGACCTTGGCCAATGACGAGGTTGGGCTGTCCTGTTTTCTCGTGCCTCGGTGGACGCCCGATGGACGACCCAACTCCATGAATTTGCAGCGCCTAAAAGGAAAGCTAGGCAACCATTCCAATGCCTCGGTAGAGATCGAGTGTGAGCAGGCTTACGCAGTGCCTGTTGGAGCCCCCGGGAGGGGCATTCGGACGATCATCGACATGGTGTCCCACACTCGCTTGGATTGTGTCGTAGCCAGCGCTGGACTCATGCGCCAGGCACTGGTTCAAGCCGTTCATCACAGCCAAGGTCGACGGGCCTTCGGTAAGCGACTTGTAGAGCACGACTTGATGCAGAATGTATTGGCCGACATGGCCATCGAATCCGAGGCGGCGGTCGCTCTCGGCTTGCGCCTTGCCCGAGCCTATGAAGACGGTCACCAGGATCCGGGCCAAGCAGCCTTCGCGAGGATTGCGACCGCCATTGGGAAATACTGGGTGTGCAAACGGGTGCCCTGGGTGGCCTACGAGGCCATGGAGTGCCACGGGGGCAACGGGTACGTCGAAGCACACTCCATGGCGAGGCTGTATCGCGAGGCACCCCTAAACTCTATCTGGGAAGGCTCGGGAAACGTCATCTGTCTGGATGTCTTGCGAGCCATGGCTAAGGAACCTCTCGCCCTCGACGCTCTGCGCAACGAATTGACCATCGTAGCAGGGGAAGACAGTCGTTATGACGCTCTGCTCACAACCATCGAAGCGAGCATTTCTGAGCCGGAGCATATTGAGCTTCAGGCGCGTCGATTAGTGGAAAACATAGCCCTTGCTCTCCAAGGGTCCATATTGATTCAACACGGCAATGACCAGATCACCCAGGGGTTTCTCGAAAGCAGACTGGGCGGCTCGCGCTTTGGTTGTTTCGGGACCCTACCGGCGACCGTAGGAATCAAAGGAATTCTTGAGCGCACGGCCCCACTACATTGTTGAGATTCAGGTAAGTAACTCATGAATCATAAATCCGAGAGCGAGGTATGGGTCAACGGCGTCTTCGGCGCGGGCGTACCGGCCGATGACCCGGGCTTGCTCTTTGGCTTGACCGTCTTTGAGACCTTTCGGACCTACCATGGACGGCCCTTTCGCCTGCGGGAGCATCTGGACCGTCTCGTCGTATCTGCCGCGGCCATGAATATTGCCATCGCGGATGTAGCCATTATCGAAGCGCAGGTGTTGGCCATTTGCCAAGGCGATGTCTCCATACGATATACGGTGACTGCGGGTGGCTTAGCAGCCATGTCGGGCCAAAGTACAGATGTCCGGTTTTCTCCAAAGTAGAAA